>NZ_JACOOP010000026.1:0-52590 GCF_014287725.1 Clostridium sp. NSJ-49
ACACTGCTTACATTGATACTTTTGTTTAGCCTGCTTATTCATACCAAACTTGTATAGTTTATCAGAATTACAGCGTGGGCATTTTATATTAGTTTTGCTCATTGTTCTTCTCTCCTTTTTGAAGGGGGTATTATTTAGTATCGCAAACCTATTGTATTTCCTTGGGCTGAGAAGAGCAATGTTCATATAACTTAACAGATCGGAAATTTAATTTTAGGGGGGAAATATGATTGAAACAATTTTAATAGCATTTATTGTTTCTAAAATTAAGGGATATAATATAAAACCATTATTTAAGTCATGGGAAATATATCCTGTGATAATAATGGAAGTTTTATATTGGATTGGACAAGTTATGATTTGGAATGAATACTACGAAGTAGTTAAGGTTCTAGTATTTTTCAAGACAATTTATTTATGCTCATATATTTTTTTAGTTTATAAATATGAAGTATATATAAGTGCCATAGTTGGTGCTAGTTGTATATCACTAGGTGGATTACTTAATGATTTAGCTATAAGGGCTAATGGCGGGTTTATGCCAGTATATCCTACATTATCATATATAACAGGATATGCAAAACCGGATGCTTTTCAAGTAGTAAATGATATACATATATTGGGGGGAAGCACAACTAGTTTTAAAATTCTAACGGATTTTATAGATTTAGGTTACAGTGTACTAAGTATTGGAGATATATTAATAAGAGTTTTTGTGTTTTTAATAATATTTAATTCTATAAAAAAAATAAATTTGAAAGCTAAGGAGGAAAGTCTATGTTAAAATTATCTGTATTTGAATTCGTTTTTAGGGCTATGCCAGAATCGTTTATATATATGTTTGCTATATACTCTTTTTCTAAAACGATAGTAGATAAAAAAAATATTTATTATCAGCTTTTTTAATGGTGATATGCGTATTTGTTATAAGAATGCTTCCAATAAATTACGGAGTACATACAATTCTAAATATTATTATGGCAATAGTTATAACTTGTACAGTTAGCAAAATAGATATTTTAAAGTCTATAAAAGCATCTATAACAATGATTATTATTTTATTTATATGTGAGGGAGTAAATGTTGGATTACTTAGTCTAATTTTAGGATCAAAACTAGATAAAGTTCTTTCAGACACAGTTATGAAGACTATCTATGGATTACCATCATTAATTTTGTTCGGAATAATAATTAGTTCATATTATATAATCTTAAAGAAAAGAGACAGGCTTAGCTATGTTTAATATTGAAAGGTTATGTAATAGAATTTCAAATAGCATATCAACAGAACTAAATTTAAGCCAAGATAAGAGAGAAGTCATTAATTACGGGATTTTTGGAGTGATTCAAACGGTAATTGCAATTATAACTGTTGTAATATTAGGTATAATTTTTAATGTTTTTATAGAAGCTTTATTGGTATCAATTATTATAAGTGTATTAAGAAAAAGTTCTGGAGGAGTTCATGCTAGTACTCCTGGTAAATGTGCTGTAATTGGAGCATTAGTTAGTGTAGTAATTGGGAAATTGTGTAGAATGATTGATATAGGAACTTGGAATATTTTATTTTTAAGTATAGTCGTTTTTATTTGGGCCTTATATTTAGTAAATAAATTGGCACCTGTGGATAGCACCTCTAAACCTATAAAAAATGAGAAAAATAGAAAAAGATTGAAGATAAATTCTATAAAAATTTTAATAATATATTTTATAATTTGTTTATGCAATATCATTTGCTATCAGTTTAATAGCAATAGTAAGTTGGTTACATATACATTATGTATATCTCTTGGAATGACTTGGCAAGTTTTTACATTAACTAAAATAGGACATATTATAGTTGTTAAGTTTGATGGATTATTTTAAGTAAATGAATAAAAAATAAAAGATATTGAAGGAGGTGAGAAATATGAAAAAGAAGATATTAATGTTTGTTGCTACTGTAGCGACTTTATTTGCATCAATGATAGCAACATCAGCATGCTTTTTTGCATTATATCAACCAGAAGAGCCAAAGTGCTTAAGAGAAGAATAATTGAATTATAGGATCGGGTAACTGATCCTATAATAATGCTATTACAGGGAGAAAGTATGAATAGTGTACAAAATACAAAACAAAAGCAAATAAAAGATATTGTATCAATAGTGAAGTTAGCATCTCTTTTACTTACTGGAATTATACTTTGTAAGTATATTTTTAAAAGTGATGTTCAAAATCTGAATTCGCAAGAAGCTTACTTTACATTGATTTGGTTTTTTATACCTCTTATGATTTTTTTAAGTATATATTTTATGTGGACATTTTCAAATAATAATAAATTAAAAGGAAGAAATTATTTTATTAGTAATGTTGTAGAGTTAATAATGTTTATAATTATATTTACTGGAATAATATATTTATCTGGAGGATATGAAAGTCAATATAAGTTTTTGTTTCTTTTTATAATTATTTCAACAACAATTCAGTTTGGAATGAAATATGGACTTTGTATTTCAATGATTTCATCGACGCTTATTTTAGCGATGGACCTTCTTATGTTTAAAGGAGCAGATATAAATATATATTTTGAGAATGACTTAATTTTGGCAGGAATTTTTATGTTGACAGCTTGGCCTTTAGGATTTTATGTTAAAATTGAAGGTGAGCATATAAAAAAACTTGAGGATATGGTTAATTATGATGGTCTTACTAATGTATATAATCATAGATATTTTCAAGATAAATTAAAAGAGAAAGTTGAGATTGGGAGAAAGGAAAGTAAACCTGTATCCATGATCTTTATAGATATAGATTATTTTAAACATTACAATGATTTATACGGTCATCAGAAAGGTGATAATATTCTTAAAGAATTAGCTGCTATTGTTTCTAATTCGGTGAGAGAAGAAGATATTGTTGCAAGATATGGTGGAGAAGAATTTGCTGTTATTTTAGATGATACTACTGAAAAAGAAGCTTTAGAAATAGCAGAAAGAATAAGAGCAAATGTAGAAGAAACATATTTTGAAGGGGAAGAAAATCAGCCGAAAGGTAAAATAACAACTTCAATAGGAGTTTCTGTTTTCCCGGATAAAGCTAAGGATGAAGTTGAGCTTATTAAAAGTGCTGATGATGCTTTATATAGAGCAAAATTCTTTAATAAAAATAGAGTAGAAACGTATATATCAATATTGGATGATTTAAAGAAAAATATTGATGATAAAGATATTGAACTTGTAACATCTATTAAAACATTAATTAGTATAATTAATGCAAAGGATAGATATACATATAGTCATGTTGAAAGAGTAGTTATATATAGCAGACTTTTGGCAGACAAGCTTAATCTTTCTGATGTTGATAAAAGTAATTTAATATATGGTGCATATATGCATGATATTGGTAAGATAAATATAGCTAAGGAAATATTGGTTAAGAGAATGAAGCTAGAAAAGGAAGAATGGGAAGAGTTAAAGCAGCATCCAGAGAATGGAGTAGAGATTATAAAATCTGTTGAATCTCTTAAGGATGTAATTCCGCTTATAAAACATCATCATGAAAGATATGATGGAAAAGGATATCCAGATGGATTAAGTGGAGAGAATATTCCTTATTTAGCAAGAGTGCTAACTGTTGTAGATAGTTTCGATGCTATGACTTCTAATAGACCTTATAATAGAAGAAAAAGTTACGAGGAAGGTATTGAGGAATTAAGAAAATGTAGTGGTGAACAATTTGACCCGGAAATTGCAAAAGCTTTTATTGAGGTAATAGAAAGTAATGTTGCATTTTTATAAAACCCACCTCCATCTAAGCAAAATGTTTTAGATGAAGATGGGTTCTTTTTTATGTAGTAAGTTTTAATTATATAAAGTGGTGACTTGTAGGGGAATCGAACCCCCGATTTCACCGTGAGAGGGTGATGTCTTTACCTCTTGACCAACAAGCCACATTTCTTTCTTTATATAATATTACCGCTTTATGGCAAAATATTCATAAAGTATGAAAAATAATTGTGATATATATCTTGATTTTAATGCGTTATTAAATTATAATAAACGAGATAAATTTAATAGAAGACAGTTCGAAAGCCTCCTGTCTATAAATAAAACTAGGTTAAATAAGATGTATAAGAATATTTATACATTGTTTATTTACTTATGCTTGTTTGTAACTGAGGCTATAGATTTTTATAAATCTATAGCCTTTATTATTTTCAAGTTAAGAGGCTCTATTTAAGAAATAGGGGGAAATAAAAATGAATCAAAATTTAACTAAAAGAATTGTAGTAACAGGAGTTATTGCTGCTCTGTACGCTGTATTAACTTTAATATTAGCACCAATAAGTTTTGGCCCAGTTCAATTCAGATTATCAGAAATTATGGTATTATTAGCCTTTGTTGATCCTTTATATATTTTAGGACTAACTTTAGGATGTCTATTATCTAATATATTAGGTGGATATGGAATAATGGATGTAGTTTTTGGTTCTTTAGCAACATTTATGAGTTGTGTTGTTATATACTGGACTAAAAATACTATAAAGAATATTAAGGTATCATTGTTAGTTTCATCAATTTGGCCAACAATATTTAATGGATTAATAATTGGTTGGATGCTTCATATAACTATAAATGTACCAATGCTTATAACAATGCTTCAAGTAGCATTTGGAGAATTTATTGTTGTTACAGTGATAGGGGTTCCTTTGGGTTCATTACTTGCAAAGAAGTACGGAAGATATTTTTTAAAATTAGGATTAGCTAAGAATATATAAATATAATTGAAACCAAGAGATGTGAAAGTTTTCATATCTCTTTTTTATATACAATATAGAAAATTAAAGGAATATTACATAGTAAATTGAGAGAAAATAACTTTATAAAATATTAATTTTTACAAAGGAGAAATAAAAATGAAACTTAAAAGAGTTTTAGTAATTACATTAGTACTTATATTATCTTTATCGTTTTCTACTTTTGCAAGTAATAAAGAGAAATCACCTATTTTTATGGGAAAGGTTTCAGAAGTCATAAAAGATGAAAAAGAAAATAGTGTTAGAGTTAAAGCAAAAGGATATATTAAAGGATGCTCAGTATACGAAGAAGAATTAATTTTAATAGTTACTGAAGAAACTGAAATACTAGGAAATGAATGTGGAAATCAAGAGAAAGTGGAAAAGGAAGTTTGCGTTGGGGACTTAATATTTGCTAAATTAGATAAAGCAATGACTAAATCAATTCCTCCACAAGTAGTAGCTAAAAAGATACAGATATCAAAAGTCAATAAATCTTAATAAATATAAAATTAAAGTTATTTAATTGAATTAAAATAATGCTGAAGAGAAAATATATAAACACTAAAAAGTGTAATATTTCTTCAGCATTTTTTGTTAAGTTACAAAATAAGGTTATTTATAAATCATCAACATCCTGTTCTTCTCCGTAGCGTACTGTACCTTCGGAGGAAAAACTGTCATTAGGATTTTTTTCTATAAAATAACCATCATTAGGTTCTTTAGAAGGCTTAGCATGACTTGTACAAGATTTGAGTTGTACATAAGTAAGATCGTTTATCTTTTTCATTTTAGACATATAAAATACTCCTTTAATTTAGTTCTTGTAATTATTATTAATAAATTATAATTATTTTATACTATAAAAAAATTAATAAATATATTATTATATATGTAAAAGAATATTTTATAGAAAAATTGAGGTGAATAAATGTATAACTATGATTATTCTATGCTAACTGGAGATGTTATTACAAAAGATGATTTTGAGTATGAGGAAAGTAGAAAATGCTGGAATAGGGCTATAGAGAAATATCCTTATATAATCAATTATTGTAATAATAAAGAAGATATATCTAATGCAATTAAATGGGCTAGAAAGAATGAGATATCTTTTAGAATAAGATCTGGATGTCATAATTATGAAGGTTTTTCAACAGGAAATGATTTGTTAGTGATTGATGTTAGTAAAATTAATAGTATTTGCATAGATGAAGATAGAGGATATGTTAAATTAGGTGGAGGAGTAAGAAATAGAGAGATTTATGAGGCTTTAGGTAATAAAGGTTATCCTTTTCCAGGTGGTGGTTGTCCAACAGTTGGCGTTTCGGGGTTAATTCTTGGAGGTGGCTGGGGATATTCTACAAGATTATTTGGTTTATCATGTGATACACTTATAGAGTTAGAGTTAGTTAACTATAATGGTGAAATATTAACCGTAAATGAGAAAGAAAATGAAGATTTATTTTGGGCTTGTAGAGGAGCTGGTGGAGGGAATTTTGGTGTTGTTATATCAATGAAATTTGCTTTGCCTAAAAAAATAGAAATGGCCACGTTAATTAATGGAGATTTTAATAATTGTGATATTGATGAAGCTGTTGAATTGATAAATACTTGGCAGAAAATGTATAAAAATTTAGATAAAAGATTTAATGGAAAGCTAAGTATTTATAATTCTAAGGAAAATGGTAAAGGTGTGAAATTTACTGCTTTATTATATGGTGATAAAAAAGAAGCTAATGAAGTACTGGAACCATTAAAAAAAGCTTCGACGAATTTATTACTTAAAATGGAGTATGGAACTGTTTTGGAGGCTAACAGAAAAATACAAGATAGTCATCCGGATTATGAGAGTTATAAATCATCAGGAAGATTTGTATATAAAGAGTACTCAAAAAATGAAATCAAAGAATTAATAAATTTAATAGAAGATAGAGCAGAAGGAGCTATATATACAGCTATTACATTTTATGGACTAGGTGGAGCCGTTTTAGATCTTAAAAATGATAAGACAGCTTTTAATTATAGAGATGCAAAATTTATTATGGGATTCCAATCTGTATGGGAAGAAGCAAAATATGCACCATTAAATAAGAGATGGTTTTTAGATAAGTTTAGTTATATAAAAAATATTACTAAAGGTTCTTTTATAAACTTTCCATTGTTAGAATTAGAAAATTATAAGGAAGAGTATTTTGGAGAAAATTTATCTAAGCTTAAGAAGATAAAAAGTAAATATGATCCTTTGAATATTTTTAAGTTTCCACAAGGGATAGATAGTTAGTGAGGTACATGTATGATGTTAAATACATATGAACAATTTTCAATATTAAATAATGAATTAATTACATATTTAAATGAATTAATTTCTAATGATATTAAGGATACAAACAAGGAAGAAGTAATTAGTAAGTTTGATAGAATGTTGAATGATATTGAAGTATTAAAGTTTAAAAGTGATGAAATTGTTGAAACTGGAGCAGGAATAGATCAAGTAAATAATCTTAGATATTCAATAATGAATTCATTATTTTTAATATCTGATTTATTACATTTTTATAAATTGGATGA
Organism: Clostridium sp. NSJ-49; assembly: GCF_014287725.1. Classification (NCBI taxonomy): domain Bacteria; kingdom Bacillati; phylum Bacillota; class Clostridia; order Eubacteriales; family Clostridiaceae; genus Clostridium; species Clostridium sp. NSJ-49. Next base: position 7,347 of record NZ_JACOOP010000026.1, read on the forward strand.
GGTAGAAAGATTTAAGATGAGAGCTGTTAACTATATTAATCATACTGCGAAGCCGCAAGTTTTTAGATAAAGTAAATAGGAGAGATTTAGAATGGAATATATGTTATCAACGCATGAATTAGGAAAGTTACTTTCAGATTTATGCAATAAATATGAAATTAGTATGTTATGGAGAGAGAAAATAAGTGGAGGGTTTATAACTTTAACTGGAATAATTGATGTTGAGTATTATCCAACAGATAAAGTAATGCTTAAAGGCAATAATATTATAAGTTTAAAGGTTAAAAGTGGGAATAACAGTAATGTTGTTAAAATTACAGGTATGAAAGGTGAGTATTTTAACATAAGTTTAGCACCGACAAAATTTAAAGAGATAAAATCAAATTCATTATATTTAAATCAAATTCAAGAAAGTAAAACAGAATGTAAACTTAGAATAGATGAAAATATAATTTTTACTATACCTGAATCTTATAATGAGATTACAAAGCTTATAAAATAAAAATGATATAAATAAGTTATATTAATAGTTTTAAAAGTGTAGACAACTTCATATAAATTAATATGTGATTTATATAGATATATTATTTTATGTGAAGGAGAGAGTTGATGAAATCTTTAAATTATTGTTTAGAATGTAGAAGAGTATTTCAATCAAATGAAAGATGTGAATTTTGTAATTCTGATAAAATTAAACCTTTAAAAAAAGGTACATCAGTAAATGTAATTGGAAGTAAAACAAAAGGAAGCATTTTTAAGTGTAAAGGTGATATTGCTAGTTTGATAATAGTTACAGAAGGTAAAGAAAAAGTTATCAAAGAATATAGAATAGATAATTTGAAAAAAATATTATAATAAATAGTATAGATAAAATTAAATTATATTTAGCATAATATTAATGAGATGAAAAAAACACAAAAAAAATTAGAGGCAGTTCAAATAAATGAACGGCCTCTAATTTTTATTCTATAGTTCCAGTATAATCTAGTATTCCACCTCTTAAATTGTATAGATGTGAAAAACCTTCTTCTTCAAGGAGAGAACAAGCTACACTACTACGTATCCCACTTTTGCAATATACTAAGATAGGTTTATCTTTATACTCTTCAATTTCTTCTAATTCATATTCTAGTTCATCAACTGGAATATTTATAGATTTAGGAATTTTACCACTTTTAAATTCACTAAATCTTCTTACATCTAGTATAAGTAAATCTTTCGTTTCATCTATTAATTTTAAAGCAGATATATTATTAATTGATTTAATCATTTTTAGTCCTCGCTGATAATCTAATTATTTAAGTAAATTATAAGAAAAATAAATTATAAATGCAATAGAATACTTTATTAATTAATAATTATTATTTACAAATATTAAAATAAATACTATTATAATATAAGAGATAGAATAATAATTATATAATTAAAATTAGATTTAATTTAGATGATTTATTGATACGGAGGAAAAATACATGCTTAAAATAGGATGTCATTTATCAACTACAAAAGGTTTTGAAAATATGGGGAAAGAAGCATTGAAAATAGGAGCGAATACATTTCAATTTTTCACTCGTAATCCTAGAGGTGGGAAAGCTAAAGACATTGATCAAAAGGATATTGATGCATTTTTGAAATTAGCTAATGATAATAACTTTGGAGTATTGTTAGCTCATGCGCCTTACACACTAAATTCATGTTCAGCTGATGAAAATACGAGAAAATTTGCTAAAGAAATGATGGCTGACGATTTAATTAGAATGGAATATATACCAAATAATTTATATAATTTTCATCCAGGAAGCCATGTTAAGCAAGGAGCCGAAGTTGGCATTAATTATATTGTAGACTTATTAAATGAAGTTATTAAACCAGAACAAACAACTACTATTTTGTTAGAAACAATGGCTGGTAAGGGAACTGAAGTTGGAAGAAGTTTTGAAGAGATAGCAGAAATAATTAGCAGAGTAAATCTTAAGGACCATATGGGTGTATGTTTAGATACTTGTCATGTATATGATGCTGGATATGACATAGTTAATGATTTAGATAACGTATTAGATGAATTTGATAGAATAATAGGACTTGATAAGTTAAAAGCAATACATCTTAATGATTCAAAAAATCCATTTAAAAGCCATAAAGATAGACATGAAAAAATAGGTGAAGGTTTTATAGGTTTTGAAGGAATAAAAAGAATTATTAATCACCCTAAGTTAAGACATTTACCATTCTTTTTAGAAACACCTAATGAATTAGATGGATATGCTAAAGAGATAGAATTATTAAAGAGTGTTTACGAAGAAGTTTAGGGAGAATAAATAATCTAGCTATTAGATATTAATATCTGATAACTAGATTATTATTTATATGTTTAATTACTTATAATTAAACATATAAATAATAATCAGTAATCTTTTTTAGCTTTGATAATAATTTCATTAGTATTATCTATATTAAAAAGTAGTGTTAGTAAGGGCTAATACAATATATGATTATGTGAAATTAGTATTACTAAAATTATAAAAAATTTTGAATTATTGCAATAAGCATTGGAATACTAAAAGTATAAAGGAGGGTAAAAATATGACAAAACATATATTTGATAAAATTGCATTAAAAAACACAGAAAACTTATCTTCTCATAATTTTACTAATGATTATACTTTAGGAATAAGCAATAATATTGATGGCTTAAAAATAAATGATGATGCTTCAAATGAAGAAGTTTTAAGTGATTTAAATATTGAAGGGGTTAAAGGTGATAGGGAAGAGGAAAGAAAATTAGAACACAACAAAGAAGGAAAAAATACTAATATTGCTGGTTTGCCTATTTTTCCTAATTTAAGTGAATGAATAAGTAAAACAATTATAGAATTTGTAAAAAAAAAATAATATAAAATCAACTTTTATATTGACATGAGTAAGTATATTTTGTACCATAAATAATAGAATTAGATATGATATTGTTAGGTGAGGCTCCTATAAAGAAATATGCTGCTGCCCAGAAAAATCTAGAGATTCCAATGGGTTAACAAGAATCATCGTAAAGGTGATTTTTAATGTAGCTGACTGAAAAAGTCTACGCTTTATAGTGCTAAAGCTCTACGATTATTTAAAAGTTGTTTTTAGGACTTTTTGTCGTGGGGCAAAAAGTCTTTTTTATTTGAAAATTAATAGGAGGTGGTATTAATGGATTCTTATCCGGCCCATAGGTGGATAAATACAATTGAATATTTGAAAGATAGGATTAAGATTCATTATACCACTGATGAAAGTGGTCTTTTTCCTGTCTAAAGGGAGGAATTAACCATGAAATTAAATATGAATAAAGAAGAGTTAAGAAAGTTTTTGCTTCATGCACCACAAGATAGAATAATGAAATATATTGAAGGGATTCACCCTGTAGATATACTTGATATATTAAGAGAAGATGAAGAAGATAGAAAAGATATATTAAATAGATTATCTGAAAAATGTATAGCATCTATTATTGATGAAGCAGAAGATGAAGAAAAATATGAAATTTTAACTGAGTTTTCTGAAAATAAGCAAAAAAATATTATTGAAGAAATGTCTTCAGATGAATTAACAGACCTTTTAGGTATTTTAAGTCAAGAACAGGCAAATAAGATTCTTTCAAAGATGACAGCAGAAGATGCAAGAAGAACACGTCAATTATTGAGTTATGAACCTGATACTGCTGCTGGTATAATGGCTACAGAATTTGTTTCAGTAAAAGGAGAAATGACTGTAGAAGATACTTTAAAATATCTTCAAGGTACAACAGAAGATGTTGAAAATATATATGATTTATATGTTATAGACGAACTAGATCGTTTAAAAGGTGTAGTATCATTAAAAGAAGTTGTAACTAGCAGTTTTGAGACTAAGATTTCTGATATTATCCATGTTAAGGTTGAAGGGATACCTTATGATTTAGATCAGGAAGAAGTTGGACATAGATTTGAAAAGTATGGTTATTTAACTATGCCAGTAGTAGATAATTATAATAGATTACTAGGTATAGTTACAGTAGATGATGTTATGCAAATTTTAAGAGATGAAAGTACCGAAGATATCCATCGTCTAGGAGGAGTTGACGAAGGCGAAAGAATTAGTGGGACTTTATCTGAATCTATTAAGAGTAGACTTCCTTGGCTTATAGTAAATTTATTTACTGCTATTTTAGCATCTGCTGTTGTTGGTATGTTTGAAGGGACTATTTCAAGAATTGTAGCACTAGCAACATTTATGCCTATAGTAACTGGAATGGGTGGAAATGCAGGTACACAGACATTAACAATAATCGTAAGAGGACTTGCATTAGGCGAATTAGATTTTGATAATATGAAACGAGTATTCTTTAAGGAAATAGGAATAGGACTTGTTACTGGAGTAGTAATAGGTGCTATCATAGCTGTACTAGGATATCTGTGGGAAGGAAAGTTATTCTTTGGACTAATAATAGGTGTAGCTATGATATTAAATATGATAGTAGCTACTATATCAGGATTTGTAGTACCAGTTGTACTTAAGAAGCTAAAAGTTGATCCAGCGCTTGCATCATCAATATTTGTAACAACATTTACAGATGTACTTGGATTCTTATTCTTCTTAGGTTTAGCAACAATTTTTGTAGAAAAGTTATTGTAAAACATACGGCTTTTGCACTTTGCAAAAGCCGTATGTTTTTTATCTATATATATCTTTTGCTAGAGATTCAAGCTTTTTTAGATTCAAAACTTGGATTTCATTTTTATTCTTTTTAATGACATGTGAATCTACTAAAGTTTTTATAACCCTATTTAGATGTCTATAGCTAGAGCCTAGTAGTTCAGATATGTGATTTACACCTTCTATGGTAAGTGAAGTAGAGTTAGAAGGAAGAACTGATAACAAATAGCTAGCAAATCTATTCTCTAGAGGATATAAAATATTTATGGAGCTATAAATAGAATTATTTCTAAGCTTATTTTCAAGTGATGATATGATGAATCTTAAAAAAAGAGGATCATTATATCCATGATTATGTATAGACCATATTGGAATAGCTAAGCAAATACAGTTTTCAAGAGTAATTACATTACAATCAGCATAAGGATTATCTAATAGTTCTAAGTCGCCTATTATCGATAATGGATTATTAAAACATAGTAAAAGAGATTGACCAGAAGAAAGTAGTGTTGTAACTTTCGCTTTTCCTTTCACTAAGAAATACATATACTCTAATTTTTCGTTCAATGTACATATAAATTCATTTTTTTCAAAAGTATAAATTTTACAAGAATTTATTAAATTTTTATTCAAATACTTTGCTAGTGAGTATTCATTTATGTAGTGTTTAAGAATTTCAGCATTTATTATCTCTTTCATTTAAGTTACCTCCTAAAAAATTATACTATTTATAAGAAAAAAGGACAAATGTCCTATAATAAATTTGATAGACTTAGTAACTTATATATAGAATAAATAAGTTTAGGAGGAAAATAAATGTATAATATTTTAGCACTAGTTATTGGTGCACTTATATCGATTATGCTTTCATTTAATGGGAGTTTAGAAGGAAATGTGGGATTAACATATTCTTTGATTATAATACATACAGTAGGACTTTTTACAATAGCTATTATAATGTTAATTAAAAGAGCAAAAATTACAGTTAGAGAAAAACTTCCTATATATATGTTTTTTGGCGGTGCAATAGGAGTGTCATTAACTTTGGTTAATATGATTACAATAAGTAAAATAGGAGTTGCATTAACAACTTCTCTAGCAGTATTTGCACAGTTAATATTCTCATCATTTATAGATCATTTTGGATTATTTGGAATGAATAAATATAGATTTAATAAGAAAAAACTTATAGGCTTTGCTATTGTGTTAGTAGGGTTAGTCATTATGACTGTATTTTAAGGAGGAGTAGTAAATGATTATTTTAGCTATGTTAGGTGGAATATTAACTACATTATCGATGATAGTAAATTCATCCTTAGGTAAGAAAATTGGAGTTCTGCAAAGTACTTGCATAAATTATATTGTAGGATTAATTTGTTCAACTTTAGTATTAGTCGTATTAGGAAATAGTATAAATGTTACTACAGAAACATTTGCAAAGATGCCATTCTATGTTTTTTTAGGTGGAGCAATAGGTGTAAGTGTAGTTTATTTATCAAATATAATAATACCTAAGATACCTGTAGTGTATAGTACTTTATTATTATTTGTTGGACAAGTTATTACAGGAATAATTATAGATTTTTTTGTGATGTCTGAGACATCTTTTAGTAAGTTAATTGGAGCAATAATAATTATTTTAGGGATTTTATATAACTCTAGAATTGATGAAAAGAAAATAGAAGAATAGAAGAATAGAAGTTATGAGTAGCCAAATTACTATTAAATAGTAATTAAGGTTGCTCTTTTTTGTTACTATATATTCAGTGAGAATTTAATAAGCATAGTAGAAAGTAATGGAGGTCATAATAAATATATAGATAAGCATTATTTGATAAAAAAAGATAGTTTTTTTTATAAAAACTTTAAAAATGACTACTTTTTACTAGAAAATGGTTAAAAATGATGGTAATATATTAAGAAACATAGCAAATTAATAAAGGAGGAATAATTATGAATATAAGTATCAAAGATGTATCATTTGAATTTGTTGATGGTTTAATAATACCTACTTTTGAAGATGGAGAAAATAATTCTGCTGAATTAGATAATATATTAAAGATATCTTCGTTTAAAGGTAAAGAGGGAGAAATATTCTACATTACAGAGTTGAAGGAAAAAGTAAAATATAAGATATTTGTTGGCTTAGGAAAAAAAGAACTTCTAAATGGAGAAGTATTAAGAAATGCAATGGCAAAAGCTGCAAAAAAAGCAAAAGAATTAAAAATAGAAAGAATAGGTATAGAGTTTTTCAGAACTGATAAGATATGTGTGGGTGGAAGAATAAAAGGGATAACTGAAGGAGTTAGACTAGCTCTTTATAGTTTTGATAAATATAAAGAACAAAAAAGTCAGTATAATCCAGAGGTTTATATTTCAGGAGTTCCAACTGAAAAGTTATCAAAGGCTACTGAAAGATTAGAAGAAGTTAATAATATAGTTGATGGTGTAATTAAGGCTAGGGACCTTATAAATGAACCAGCAAATGCTATGTACCCAGAAAGCTTAGCTGATGAAGCTATCAAAATTGGAGCAGAATCTGGTTTTGAAGTTCAAGTATTTGATGAAAAAGAATGTAAAGACTTAGAAATGAAAGCATTCTTATCTGTAGGTATGGGATCTTCTAGAAAACCAAGACTTATAGTTATGAGATATATGGGAGACAATGAAAATAGCGAGGTATTAGGACTAGTAGGTAAAGGTCTTACATATGATTCAGGTGGATACTCATTAAAACCATCTAACTCTATGGTTGGAATGAATGGAGATATGGGTGGTGCAGCAGTAGTAATTGGGGCTATGTCTGCTATAGCAAAAAATAAATTAAAGAAAAATGTAGTTGCGGTAGTTGCAGCTTGTGAAAACCTTGTTTCTGGAGAAGCTTATAAACCTGGAGATATTATTGGATCAATGGCTGGAAAGACTATAGAGGTGTTAAATACTGATGCAGAAGGAAGATTAACACTTATAGATGCTATAACTTATATTATTGAAAAAGAAGGAGCAACAAAGGTTATTGATTTAGCTACTTTAACAGGAGCAGCGATAGTAGCTTTAGGAAATTATACAACTGCATTAATGACTAATGACGAAGATTTTTATGATGATTTTATGAGAGCAGCAGATGTTACTGATGAAATTTTCTGGAGAATGCCAACATTTAAACATTATAGAAAGCAAATATTAGGAGAAAAAGCAGATCTTAAAAATGTAGATCCAAATGGAGCAGGTACAATTGTTGCAGGAATGTTCTTAAAAGAATTTGTACAAGATAAGCCATGGATTCATCTTGATATAGCAGGAACTTCAGACACAAAAGCGCCTATTAGTGAGTATATAGTAAAAGGTGGTACAGGTACTCCTGTAAGAACTTTGTATTACTTAGCTAAAGGATCATGTGGATGTCATAAAAAATAAGATAGGTATTTTAGGAACTGTGTTATACAGTTCCTATTTTTATTTAGATGCTTTTACTTAGAATAATAATTTGGTACTATATATAATATAAGGAAAAATTATAAGAGTAGGAGGGAAAAGTTTTGAAAGAAATAATAGAAGAGTTAAACCTATTACCTATAGAATTAAAATCATTACCTTTAGAAAACACAGCTTTAATAGTGGTAGATATGGTTGTAGGATTTGTAGAAGAAGGAATTTTATCTTCTACTAGAGTTAAAAATATGTCTACTAATCTATTAGAATTAAATAATAAAACTAAAGGATATAGTAAAGTTTATTTTGTTGATTCACATAATGAAGATGCAGAGGAATTAAAGGCTTATCCATCACATTGCATTGTAAATACTAAAGAAGAAGAGTTAATAGATGGATTAAAAGAATCTGTAAGTGAAGATGAAACTATTAGAATTATAAAGAAAAATAGTACTAATGGATTCCATGCACCAGAATTTAAAAGGTGGTTAGATGGAATAATTGACAAAGTAGATAACTTTATTGTTGTTGGTTGTGTTACAGATATATGTGTACTTCAATTTACGTTAACATTAAAGACATATTTTAATCAAATGAATCTAGGCAAGAGGGTATTAGTTCCAGCTAATTGTGTTGAAACTTTTGATATACCAGGGCATCCAGGTGATGAGATGAACTTATTTGCTTTATCTAATATGAAATCAAATGGTATTGAAGTAGTATCAGAGATTATTTAATAAATTACTAGGGAGGAAATGTAAATGAGCACAAATTATAGTGTTAATAAAGATTACTTATTATCTACAGCAAAGAAGATACTAGAATTTAATTCACCGACAGGTTTTTGTTTTGAGATAATGGATAAGATAGAAGAACTTGTAGGAGAGTTTGGTTATAAATTCGAAAGAAACAACAAAGGTGGAGGAATTATAACTATTGAAGGAAGTAGTGATGAAAGAGTAATCGGGTTATCTGCACATGTAGATACTTTAGGTGCTATGGTGAGATCAATAACTAAGTCGGGTACTTTAAGATTCACTTTGATCGGAGGGCCTATTGTACCAACTTTAGATGGTGAGTATTGTAAGATTAGAACTAGAGATGGTAAAGTTTATGATGGTACTTTTTTAAGCACAAGTCCTGCAGCTCATGTATATGAAGATGCTACAACTAAAAAGCGTGATGCTAATAATATGGAAATAAGAATAGATGAAGTTGTTAAAGATAAGAATGATGTTGAAGCATTAGGAATAGCTCCAGGAGACTTTGTATTTATTGATCCTAAAACTACTATAACTGAAAGTGGATTTATTAAATCGAGATTTATAGATGATAAGGGCAGTGTGTCGGCATTAATGGCATTATTAGAAATGTTCCATAGAGAAAATATTACGCCTAAATATAAAACAAAGATATTAATATCAAACTATGAAGAGGTTGGACATGGAACATCATATATTCCAAGTGATATTACAGAGATGATTGCAGTGGATATGGGCTGTATAGGAGAAGATTTAAGTTGTACAGAATATGATGTTTCAATATGTGCAAAAGATTCTGGTGGACCATATGATTATAATATGGTGACAGATTTGGTTAATTTAGCTAAGAAAAATAATATTAGCTATGCGGTAGATATATATCCAATGTATGGTTCAGACGTTGGCGCTGCATTAAAAGCAGGAAATAATATAAGAGGAGCTTTAATAGGACCAGGAGTTCATGCATCACATGGAATGGAAAGAACCCATTACACAGCGTTGGAGAATACAATAAAGCTTCTGACATTATATCTTATATAAGTATAATAAAAAATGGAGTTGCGTAAGTAACTCCATTTTTATTAAAGATAATTTTTAATATTTATAATAGTTGGTGAAATATGATTATAAATCAGATAATCTACCTTTAGATTTTAGATGAGCTATTAGTTTATCAGGATCATTCATAATAAGCTCTTCTGGCATCTCTATTTTTTTAAATAATTCTATGCCTTTTTCAAAGTTACATATAGCTGTGTTTATATGAGCATCTGAAGTTAAGATGACTTTAGTACCATGTTTTTTACAAAGTCTAGCTATATTTTCACAGTTTACATCGCTTCCTTTTCTTGAGGAACCCATAAGAGAACTGTTATTTATTTCAATCATAATATTTTTTTCTTTTGCTTTTTTTACTACTGTTTCATAGTCTAGTACATAATTAGGATTCCCTAGGTGCCCTAAAATTTCCACTTTTTCATTTTTATCTAAAGTATTTAAAATAGCAGATGTTTTTTCTTCTTTCGATAAAGTCATTGGGAAAAGAGGTTCATGAAAAGAAGCTATCATATAATCTAGACATGTAGTTAAGTCTTTTGGCATGTCTAAGTTACCATCGACATCTAATATATTAGCTTCGCATCCTTTTAAGATAGTAACATTATTTATAACTCTTGGAACTGCTTTAAGATTTCCAAAGTACCAATAGTGTGGTGCACCAGGCATTTTTGGACCATGTTCAGATGTTCCAAGGATTTTTATTCCGTTTTTAGAGCAATGGTCTATATTTTCTAGCAATGTTGAGTAAGCATGACCACTTACAATAGTATGTGTATGCAAATCAGATGAATAGTTCATATATTTCTCCTTAGTATATAAAGTATTATTATATAAGTAGTATATAAACAATCAAAAATAATTTCAACTTATAATAAGTTATAAGAACTTTAAAAGTTATCAAAGTAAACATATACATCTGTTGAATAATATATAATTAGTATATTATAAGTTTTATTTTAAACATATTTAAAATAAAAAAATAATTGATAATAGTTATTGTTTAATATAATATATAATTAAAAAAATTAGGGGAGAGATGTTATGTTAATGATAATTTCTCCTGCAAAAACTTTAGATTTTACTAAAGAAAATAAAGCAGGATATAGTTCAAATACGATTTTTAATAATGAAATAAATGAGTTGGTGGAAGTATTAAATAAATATAATATTGATGAGTTAGCTTCACTTATGAAGATGTCAGAAAAGTTAGCAGAAGAAAACTATAATAGATATCAAAAATTTTTTACTGATGAGATAGCTTGCAAAGAAGCATTGTTAGCATTTGATGGGGCAGTATATAGAGGAATAGCTTCTGAGAGTTTTGATAAAAAAGATTTAGAATTTGCTCAAAGTAATTTAAGAATTTTATCAGGGTTATATGGAATTATTAGACCGTTAGATATGATAAAGGAATATAGATTAGAAATGGGAACTAAAATTAAATTTAAGACTTACCGTAATTTATATAATTATTGGGAAGATAAATTAACTAAATTTATTTTAGAGGAAATAGAAAAATCTTATGGAGACAAGGTTCTTATAAATATAGCTTCTAATGAGTATAGCAAAGTACTTGATTTAAAGGAAATAAATAAAGTATACAAAGTGATAAATGTTGAATTTAAAGAAAAGAAAGGAGAAGAATATAAAGTAGTAGGAACATATGCTAAGAAGGCTAGAGGATTATTAGTTAACTACATTATAAAAAATAAGATTACTAATGTTGAAGATATTAAACTATTTGATAAAGATAATTATATATTAAATAACGAACTTAGTAGTGATACAGAACTTATATTTACAAGAGGATAGGTTAAGAAGATCCTATTAAAAAAACGAAAGATACAGTTAAAGCTCTTTTACAAATTAAAAGGGCTTTATTTTATTACAAAAGTATATTTGAAATTTCAAAATATGAAAATAAACTTTAAGAAAATCTTAGCAAAATACTAAGATATGTATTATAATAACTAAAGAAAATTATTTAAAGGGGAAAATGAAATGTTGATTAGCAAAGAAAAGAACTTCTACAAACTTATTATGAGTATAGCTTTGCCGATTGCTGTACAAAATTTAATAAACTTTGCAGTTGGTATGATAGATACAATGATGCTTGGATCGTTAGGAGAAATTCAATTATCAGCAGCCGCTATAGGAAATAATTTATTTTTTATTCTTATGGTTTTAATGTTTGGACTAGCTGGGGGATCTAATATTTTAATATCACAATATTGGGGAAAAGGTGATGTTAAAAGCATACATAAAATATTGGCATTAATGTATAGAGCATGTATTGTAATTACATCAATTTTTATAGGAATAGCAATGTTTATTCCGAGTATGTTTATAAAGCTTTATACTTCTGATATTAATGTTATTGAAGCAGGAAGTGCTTATTTAAGGATAGTGGCTATAGGATACATATTTTATGCAATAACTAACTGTACGATTATGATACTACGCTCGGTTAAAACAGTTAGAATATCACTAGTAGTGTACACTGCATCGCTAGTAGTTAATGCTTTCTTTAATTGGGTATTCATTTTTGGAAAGCTTGGAGCTCCGGCATTAGGAGTAAAAGGTGCAGCTATTGCCACAGTTATTGCAAGGATAACTGAATTTACTATTGTAATGTGCTTCATGGTATTCTTTGAAAATAAGATAAATTTAAAAGTAAAACATTTATTAAAAGTAGATAAGGTAATATTAAAAGATTATATTGCTAATTGTACGCCAGTTTTATTTAATGAATTACTTTGGTCTAGTGGATCTACTATGATATCTATAATAATTGGTAGACTTGGAACTGAAACAGTTGCAGCAAATAGTATAAGTAATGTTGTATTTAATTTTGTAACTGTATTTATTTTTGGACTATCAAATGCTACTGCAGTAATTATAGGTAATACTATTGGTGAAGGTAAAAATGATAAAGCCAGAGAGTACGCAAGAACAATAGGTGTATTAAGTGTGCTAATGGGAATTATGGCAGCTATAGTGATTCAAATAATTAAGCCATTTGTAGTTGATTTTTACAATGTATCAGAGTTAACAAAAAGTATAGCAATCGACTTAATGTCTGTAACATCTATAATTGTTATATTCCAGTCATTAGGAATAAACCTTATGATGGGAGTACTTAGAGGTGGAGGAGATGCTAAATTTGTATTAATAAACGATATTATATTTATGTGGGTTGTAGCTATACCTTTAGGCTTTATAGCAGCATTTATTTTAAATTGGCCAGTAGCTGTAGTGTTTTTTATAGTTAAAAGTGATGAGATAATTAAGTCAATTATAAGTGTTATTAGAGTTTTTAGTGGTAAGTGGGTTAGAAATCTTACGCGAGATTTTGCATAAAAAATAGGCCGAGATATGGCCTATTTTTTATTTTCAGTACATTTGGTTAGGTTTTTAGATAAGTCACTTATAAACTGATGGTAATTTGGGAGTTGCTTTACAAGTAGTTTTATTTCTAAAACTTGAATTTCTATTTCTTCAAGTTTTTCTTTAAAAGTGTAAGAATCGCTTTGTTGTAATTTTAATAATTGAGACCGTATATTAGAAATAGAACTTTGTAGAGATGTAACTAAGTTATATACTTCCTGCCAATCTTTTTCAAGTTGAGAGTTAATTTTTTCAGTAATATTTATATAAGTTAGGACATTAGAATATTTATCTACTATTTTTTCGCCTTCATTTATAGTATCTATTATATTGTTAAAAGTAATCTCGCCATTCTTATATTTCTTTATGAAATAATAAATAGGTCCAGAAATGACGAGTGTAAAAAAGCTACTTAAAACTTTTACTATGTTGTTTTGAGATGATATAGAATTGCTTATATTTGAAGACGTTTTAGATGTTGAATCAGTTTTAGCAGCAATAATAGTACTTAGTTTACCAAGTATATTATTTTGGATTTCATCACTTTTCAAAACTTTATCCTCTAATTCTTGAGATAAAGGTAGAGTAGGTGGGTTTTCAAAAAAGTCATTATTTATATTTTCGTAGTCGTTTAAATAATTAATGATTTCTACTTTGTCGGAGTTTGTTATAGTACTATTAGACAAAAGTTCGTCGAGAGTGTTATATGCAGATTCTAAAGAAGTTGAATACTGATTTTTAAAGTTTTCGCTACCGGTTAATAGAAAAGATTTTTGAATATGAGCTAAATTAATTATATTTGTACTGTAACTATTCAGAGAATCTATTTCAGATTTTCGTGATTGTAAATTATCTACACTTGAAGAAATAGAATCATTACTTGATACTATATAAATATTTAATCCAAGTAAGAAAATAATAATAATTGATAATGTAATAATTATAAATTTTTTCATTATATTCACCTATATTATTTTTATATAATTTATGCTGTTCTTTAAATTCAAGTGAGAAATTTTTATTTTATAACCTCCAAGTAAATTTTCTTTATATATAATATAAATATGATTTACTGCAAAGTATGATATAATATAATAAAATTCCTAAGAGAAAAGGAGATAATATGAGCAAAATACTAGTTTTAGCAGAAAAACCATCTGTAGGAAGAGATATAGCAAAAGTATTAAAATTGAATCAAAATAAAGGTTCATATATAGAAGGAAATAAATATATAGTAACTTGGGCTATGGGACATTTAGTTGGCCTTATGGATCCAGAAGGATACGATGAGAAATATAAGAAATGGGCTATGGAAACATTGCCTATGTTGCCTAAGCATATGAAGCTTACTGTGCTTAAAAAGACTGGAAAGCAATATAATGAAGTAAAAAAATTAATGAATAGAGAAGATGTTTCAGAAATAGTTATTGCAACTGATGCTGGAAGAGAAGGAGAATTAGTTGCAAGATGGATAATAGAGAAAGCTGGAGTAAGAAAGCCAATTAAGAGATTGTGGATCTCATCACAAACTACTAAGGCTATATTAGAAGGGTTTAATAACTTGAAGCCAGGTAAAGAATATGAGAATCTTTATAAGGCTGCAGTTTGCAGAGCTGAAGCTGATTGGCTTGTAGGATTAAATGTAACTAGAGCTTTAACTTGTAAGTATAATGCACAGCTTTCAGCAGGAAGAGTTCAATCACCAACACTTGCAATGATAGTTAATAGAGAAGAAGAAATTAAGAATTTTAAACCAAAGGATTATTTTACAATTGAAGGTAATTCTGATGGGATAACTTTGAATTGGGTTAATAATGATAATAATGGAAGAATTTTTGATGAGGAATATGCTAATAAGGTATTTTTAAATATAAATAATCGCATTGGTGAGATAACTAATATAATAGAGAAGGATAAAAAACAATTTTCACCGGCATTATATGATTTAACAGAACTTCAAAGAGATTGTAATAAATTATGGGGCTTCTCAGCTAAACAAACACTTTCAATAATGCAGAGGTTATATGAAAATCATAAGATTTTAACTTATCCGAGAACAGACTCAAGATATATTTCTACAGATATAGTTCCTACTTTAAAGGATAGGTTAAATTCTGTTGCTATCGGTGAGTATAGAATAGTAGCACAAGAGTTAATGAAGAGCAAAATAAATGCACATAAAGGATTTGTAGACAATTCTAAAGTAAGTGATCACCATGCTATAATACCAACTGAGGAAAAACCTAATCTTTCAAATTTAAGTTCAGAAGAAAGAAAGGTATATGATTTAGTAGTTAAAAGATTTTTAAGTGTAATGTTACCGCCATTTGAATATACTCAAACAACAATTGAAGCAAAAGTAAACGGAGAAAGACTAATAGCTAAAGGTAAAATTATAAAAGCTAAAGGATGGAAAAGGGTATATGATAAGGAATTAATTGATGAAGAACATGGGGAGGATATAAAAGAACAAGTTTTACCTAAAATTAATATAAAAGATAAAATAACTATTACCAAAGCTAATATTAAAAAAGGACAAACAAAACCACCGTCAAGATTTACAGAAGCTACATTATTGTCTGCTATGGAAAATCCACAAAGATTTGTAAATGTAAGTGGTGAAGAGGCGAAAACTCTTAATGAGACAGGGGGACTTGGTACCGTAGCAACTCGAGCTGATATTATTGAAAAGCTATTTAATTCTTTTGTAATAGAAAAGAGAGGAAAGGAAATTTATCCAACATCTAAGGGAAAACAATTAATAGAATTAGTGCCAAATGAATTGAAATCGCCAATTTTAACTGCAAAGTGGGAGAAGAAGCTAGATGAGATAAGCAAGGGTAAATCTGATGCACATGAGTTTATAAGAGAAATGAAAAATTATTCTACAGCTTTGGTAGAAGATGTAAAAAGTGATAATAGTAAATTCGTTCATGATAATAAAACAGGTAAGAAATGTCCTAATTGTGGAAAATATCTTTTAGAGGTTAAAGGAAAAAATGGAACTATGAATGTTTGTCAAGATAGAGCGTGTGGTTATAGAGAGAATGTAAGTAGAACTACAAATGCTAGATGTCCTGAGTGTAAGAAAAAATTAGAGTTAAGAGGACAAGGAGAAGGTCAAATTTACGTTTGTCCAAATACAAATTGCAGTTTTAGAGAAAAAGCTTCAGTATTTAATAAAAGATTTGGTTCGAAATCTGATAAAGTTAATAAAAGAGAAGTTAATAATATAATGAAAAAAATGAAAAAAGAAGCTGAAGAGGATATAAATAATCCATTTGCAGATCTTTTAAAGGAGTTTAAAAGCTAGAATATAGAAAATGGACCGGATATTCCGGTCCATTTATAATTAAGAATTTAAAATTATGTCAATGCATTCGTGAACAAAATCTACAGTATGATTAGCATGTGCTTTTACACCATCTTCTACATGATTAAAAGTGAAACTATTATCTGTTATATTAAACATAGATATATCGTTATAGGAATCACCTATGGTATACAAATTATTTGCATCCCAATTTTCTATTTCGATTATCTTCTTTAAGCCAGAACCTTTACTGCAATCTTTCCCAACCATATCAACAAATGCTTGATTTCTAAATATTCCATAAGACTCGCCGAAAGTATCTAATAACTGTTCTTTTAATTTTTCGGCATTATCATTGTTGCTTGATTTAGAAAATATACTTATTAAATTATATTCTCTTTCTTTTGAAAATACTTCATCTTCGTTGTTGATATTTTCAAAAGTTCCTAGGAAATCTTTAAATTCCTTATTGCAACCGGTGTAAAATATAGAACTGGTATTTTCATAAGTTACATACATTGCAGCATCTTTATGGCTATTATTTTTATAAATATCATCATAAACAGATTTTACAACATTATGAGGCAAAGTATTTTTATATATTTGATTAAAATTATTATCTAATATAAGAGCGCCATTACAAAGTACTAAGTAATCAAATTCTATTTCTTTGTTGTCTTTAAAAATTGATTTAATACCTTTTATATCTCTTCCTGTAGAAACAATAAATTTATGGCCTTCTTTTCTAAGTTTTTTTATAGCTTCTATATTATCTTTCCTTATAAAATTTTTCTCGGTTTCAACTAAAGTTCCATCTAAATCACAAGCTAAAAGTTTCATAGTATTCCTCCAAAAGTTTAATAATATACCATAAAATATTATAGCATTGAAAAGTAAATGCCAATTTCATTTTTTGAAAAGAATGTTATTTTACAAAATTATAATATTATTTTCATGCAATATATCTACAATATCTATAGAAGGTAATGAATCAGTTATAATACCGTTTATAGATTCGATATTTGAGAACTTAAAGTTGCCATCAGTATTAAATTTAGTTTGTTGCATAACTAAAAAAGCTTTTTTGCTAGACTTTATAATAGCGGTTTTAGTTAATCCGTCTTCTATTTCAAAAGTAGTAATACTTTTATCAAAAACATCGATACCACAACTACCTATAAAAGAAATATCAAATTTATATTTTTCTATGAAACTTATAGCCGTAGCACCAGCAAATCCATTTAGGCTTTTGTTTAAAAGACCACCTGTAGCTATTACTGTAACATTATTTTCAGTTGAAGATAATATATTTATAATATCTAACATATTTGTTACTACAGTAACTCTTTTATTACTTTGAGATAACAATTTTGCAATAAGCATATTTATAGTGGATAAATCTAAAAAAATAGTTTCCCTATCTTTAATTAAATTAAAAGCTTTCTCGGCTATTTTGCTTTTAATAGAAACATCTGTTTTGCTACGCTCGATTGTGTCGTATTGAGTTGTTGATTGACGAACTTTTATAGCACCACCATAAGTTCTTTTTAAATGGCCTAGATTTTCAAGGTGTTTCAAATCTTTTCTTATACAATCTTCAGTAACATTAAAATGCTGGCTAAGATTTTTTACTTTAATCTTTCCTTCTGAATTCAATATATTTAATATTTGATCTAATCTCTCTTCTGCAAACAATTTAACTCCTCCTATCTAAATAGTATTTTAAATGAAATAACGATTAAAAACAAGTTTAAACAATTTAAAATGATAATAAGAAATATAAAGTGATAATAAATAATATTTAGTATGTATAGTAAAATTAGTTCTAGATACAGGAAGTATAAAGTGTATAAAAGAAGTTTATAATATGTTGGCAGTTTATAGAGCAATTATAAGTACTAGTATTTATTTAAAAAATGGCACTATTCGGTAGTGGTTATATTATAAAAATAGCAATAAATAAGATAAAAAGTGAATTTTATCTATAAAATTAGAAAATATGATGTTATTCAAGGATTTAATTGGTATACTTGGTATTAAAGATTACAACAAACTTGATATTAAGTCATATACATAATATAATTAATGTGATATGAAAACGTAAAGAGGGGGAAGAAAATGAAAAAAGGTAGAAGTGCGACACTATTTATATTAGCCGTTATTATTATAATATCATTAAGTTTTGCTGGTTTTAAAGGTGTTGAAATTGGAGGATGGGAATTTAAATCTTTCGATAAAGCAATTACTAAAGGTTTGGATCTTCAAGGTGGAGTTTCTGTATTAATGGAGATAACAGATGAAAACTTATCTAAAGAAGATTTAGATAATAACCTAGAAAAGACAAAACAACTGTTAGATTTAAGAGTTAATAAACTTGGAGTTGCAGAAACAACAGTTACTGTTGAAGGTGATAGAAGAATAAGAGTAGATATTCCAGGACAAGTAGACTCTAAAGAAATAGTTGAATCACTACAAAAAACAGGTAACCTAACCTTTAAAGATTCAGAAGGCAATGAAGTTCTTAATGGTAAGGATGTAGAAGAAGCAAGCGTTATGACAGATAGTACTACAGGTAAGCCAGTTGTATCATTAAAATTAAATGAAGAAGGTAAACAAAAGTTTGCTGAAGCTACAGAAAAGAATTTAAATAAAACAATTTCAATTTATATGGATGAAGATTTAATATCTAGTCCAGTAGTTGAATCAGTAATATCAGGTGGAGAAGCTGTGATATCTGGTAGTAAGACTATAGATGAAGCTAAAAATTTAGCAGGACTTATAAATTCAGGAGCGCTTCCAGTAACTTTAAAAGTTGCTTCAATTGAAAATGTAGGAGCTCAATTAGGAGCAGAAGCTATGCCTAATGCTATGAAAGCAGGAGCAGTTGGTATTTTATTAATATTTATATTTATGATATTAAACTATAGAATGTTAGGAGTAATAGCTTCAATAGCATTAACACTATATACAACTTTAGTGTTAATAGTATTTGTAGAGGCGAATGTAACACTTACATTACCTGGTATTGCTGGATTCTTATTAACTATAGGTTTAGCAGTTGATGCCAATGTATTAATATTTGAAAGAATAAAAGAAGAAATGGCTAAAGGTATTTCAGCTAAGAGTGCTGTAAAATCAGGATTCCACAATGCATTAACATCTATTATTGACTCTAACGTTACAACTGTTATTGCAGCATTAGTTCTTTACTTCATGGGAACAGGGCCTGTAAAAGGATTCGCTGTTACATTGATGATAGGTATAGTGTTAAGTATGTTTACAGCAATTTTTGTAACTAGGAAGTTAACAGAATGGGCCATAAATATGGGGATGTTAAGCAAACCATGGCATTTTAAGGTTAAGAGGGGGTAAAAAGATGACAAAGATAGTAGAAAAATCTAAAATTTGGTTTTCAATATCCCTTATAGTAATAGTAGTTGGTTTAGGATTTATGTTAACTAAAGGGTTAAATTTCGGTATAGATTTTAAAGGTGGTACAAAGTTAGTTATTGACTTTGGAAAAGAATATAATAAACCAGAAGTAGATGAAGTAGTTAAGGCAATTGTACCAGATGCTGTAACTAAAACTGTAGAAGATACTCAATATGAAATAAAAGATAGAGATTTAGATGAAACAAAAACAACAGAACTTTTTGATAAGTTAAAAGAAACTTATTCATTAGAAGATACAGCACTATTATCACAAACTCAAGTAGGAGCTAGTGTTGGAAGAGAGTTAACAAGAAATTCGATAATAGCATTATTTGTTGCTTGTATAGCAATGCTTATTTATTTAGCTATAAGATTTAAAATGGATTATGGTATTGCAGCAGTAATTGCATTATTACATGATGTGTTAATTACTATATCTGTGTATGCTATATTTAATATACCTGTTAATACTCCGTTTATTGCAGCGATATTAACTGTGGTAGGATATTCTATGAATGATACAATAGTAATATTTGATAGAATCAGAGAAAATACTAAAACAATGAGAAGAGCTACATCAGCTGAAATTGCAGATAAGAGTATATCTCAAACATTAGGAAGATCAATTAAGACTACTATAACTACATTATTCGCTATAGGAGCTGTAAATTTATTCGTACCAACAGTAAGAGAGTTTTCATTCCCTCTTTTAATCGGTATAACAGCTGGAGCATACTCTTCAATTTTTATAGCATCACCAATATGGGTTAAACTAAGAGATGGAAATAAACATAAAAATAAAAGAGGAAAAGTTGCATAATTAGGGAAAATAAGAAGGAATTAACTTAAGTTAATTCCTTTTTGTATGGAGAAAGAGAGAAAACTTTAGAATAATTAGACTTTTTTATTAGAAAACATTTGTAATATGTATAAATTTAAATTATAATATAGATGTTTTCTTATTTTTATGGAGGAGTTTAAAATGCGTAAGTTTTGGGAAAGTATATATAGTCCAAATTACATAACTGGATATAATCCCTTTATACTTAAGGATATGAATAGAGCTATTGAGCGAATGGTATCTGCAATTAATAATAGAGAAAAAATAGTGGTTTATGGGATACCTAATGTAGATGGATTATGTGCTATTTCATCCCTAATACTGGTTTTGAAATATTTAAATGCAGATATTGAATATGTAGTTCACGATGATTCGTCAGGTGATTCGAGTATAACATCAAAGGACATTATTAATAATGTTCATTTTTTAGGTGCTGAAGTACTTATCACTTTAGGTATTGGGTTAAAGTCGAAAGAAGAAGAAGAGCTTTGTAAAAAGTTAAACATAGATTTAATGGTCTTAGAAAACAAAGACCTAAAAACAAAATGCGAGTACATATACATAAACCCTAATCAAAAAGGGTGTCAATATAGATATAAGAATTTGTCTATAAGTGGATTAGTATTTAAACTAATGCAGGCAATAGCAATATATTATAACATAAAGAGTATAAATAAGTATCTAGATTTAATACTTATTGGTGAGCAGTCAGCAAATGTTCCTCTTAAGGGCGAAAATGGTGTCATATTGAAAGAAGGTAAAAAGTTCTTAACTAATACGAATAATTATGGACTAAGAGCTATAAAAGATGCGTATAATATTACTGAGATGAATGATGATGACATAAAGCAAATTATAAAGATTATAACGCCGACTATAAATGTAGTAACGATGATGGACAATGCAAGAATAATAATTGAATTGCTCATTACAAATAGAAAAGAAAGAGCAGAACAGATTACAAAGTATTTGAATAAGTCTAAAGAAAATGTATAATTAAGGTAATAATAAAATTCATGGAGGAGTTAATATGAATTTAAAAGATAAAATTAGAATAGTTGAAGGATTCCCTAAAGAAGGCATTAGTTTTAAAGATATCACGACTTTAATTGGAGATGGAGAAGCATTTAAGGAGTCGATTGACTTAATTGTTGAACATTTAAAAGATAAAAATGTTGATGTTATATTAGGGCCTGAAGCTAGAGGATTTATTTTCGGAGTGCCTGTTGCATATGCTTTAGGTGTTGGTTTTGTTCCAGTAAGAAAAAAAGGTAAATTACCAGCTGAAACAGTTTCAGTGGATTATGCATTAGAATATGGTGTAGATGTATTAGAAATACACAAAGATGCAATAAAAAAAGGGCAAAGAGTTGCAATAGTTGATGATTTACTTGCTACAGGAGGTACTATAGAAGCAGTAGCTAAACTTGTAGAACAAGTAGGTGGAGAAGTTGTTTCATTAGACTTTGCAATAGAGTTAACAGAGTTACATGGAAGAGATAAACTTAAAGGGTATGAAGTAATGTCATTAGTTCAATATGATATTTAATTCTATTGTAAAACCCTAAATTTTAATATATAATTAGAATGATAAGGGCTGGTTAATTAACCAGCCTTTGACTTTAGGATTTTGAGGTAATCTAAAGGAGTAAATAGCTAATGATTGAAGTATTAATAAATAAGATTAAAGAAAATTGTACAAATGTTGATATAGATTTAGTAATCAAAGCTTTTAAGCTTGCTGATGAAGCTCATAAAGGACAAAAGAGAGAGTCTGGAGAACCATATATTATACACCCAATAGATGTTGCAACTATATTAGCAGAGTTGGGAATGGACACAAGTACCATAGTAGCAGGGTTACTTCATGATGTTATTGAAGATACAGATTATACATATGAAGATATAAAGAAAATATTTAATGAAGAAATTGCGAATTTAGTTAGCGGAGTTACAAAAATAACTAAGATGGAGTATAAGTCAAAGGAAGAGCAACAGGCTGATAATTTTAGAAAGATGTTGCTTGCAATGGCTAATGATATCAGAGTAATTATTATAAAATTAGCTGACAGATTACATAACATGAGAACTCTTAAGTATATGACAAAGGAGAAACAGAAACAGAAAGCAAGGGAAACTTTAGATATTTATGCACCTCTGGCCCATAGACTTGGTATATCAAAAATCAAATGGGAATTAGAAGATCTTTGTTTAAGATATTTACATGAAGATGAGTATTATGACCTTGTTAAACAAATAGCTGAAAAGAGAGTAGAAAGAGAAACATATATTTCTACTATTATAGATGATTTGCACGTTAAGTTTGAGAACTCTGGAATTGATGCAGATATTGATGGTAGACCTAAACATTTTTATAGTATTTATAAGAAAATGATTACTAAAAATAAAAATATAGAACAAATATTTGACTTAACTGCGATAAGAGTACTGGTTAATACAGTAAAGGATTGTTATGAGGTTTTAGGAATTGTACATACCATTTATAAACCAATTCCAGGCAGATTTAAAGATTATATAGCTATGCCTAAGCCAAATATGTATCAATCTTTACATACGACAGTTATAGGGCCTCAAGGTAAAACTTTTGAAATTCAAATTAGAACTTTTGAAATGCATAGAACAGCTGAATATGGTATAGCTGCACACTGGAAGTATAAAGAAGGCGATGCATCAGGAGAAGGGAAAGAAAAGAATTTTGAAAACAAGCTTGCTTGGCTTAGAGACATGTTAGAGTGGCAAAAGGAAACGTCGGATGCGGAGGAGTTTATAGAAGGATTTAAAATAAATTTATTTACGGACGAGATATTTTTATTTACGCCTAAGGGAGTTGTAATAGATTTACCTAATGGAGCAACACCAATAGATTTTGCCTATAGAATTCATACTGATATAGGTAATAAGTGTGTGGGAGCTAAAGTAAATGGTAAAATTGTACCATTAGATTATAAGCTTAAAACAGGTGAAATAGTTGAAATCCTAACTTCTAATAATGCTAAAGGACCTAACATGGATTGGCTAAGTATAGCTAAAAGCAATCAAGCTAAAAGTAAGATAAGAGCTTGGTTTAAGAAGGCTAAGAAAGAAGAGAATATAACAAAAGGTAAAGAGATATTCGAAAAAGAACTTAAAAAGCAAGGCGTTGTATATAATGAAATAGCTAAAGGCGAGAGTTACGATAAGTTTGCAAAGAGATATAATATAAATAATTTGGAAGATTTATATGCACTAATAGGACTAGGAGCTATAACAGCTTCATCATATATTGCTAGATTAAAAGAAGAGAATTTAGTAAAAGACGATAAGAATAAAGAAGCAGAGATACAAAAGACTATTGATGAGCATATAGCAAAGAATCAAAGAAGTAAAAAAGAAAATACTTATGGTATAACTGTTAAGGGATTAGATAACTTAATGGTTAGATTTGCAAAGTGTTGTAATCCAGTACCTGGAGATGATATATTGGGATATATCACCAAGGGTAGAGGAGTATCTGTTCATAGAAGAGATTGTAATAATTTAAAATCTCTTATTGAAAATGATGGAGAAAAAACTATAGAAGTTTCTTGGGGAAATTCTCAAGGGGTAGGTTATATAACAGAGATTGAAGTTAAAGCTGAAGATAGGATGGGAATATTAACAGATATTATGACTATAATTAATGAAGCTAAAATATCACTTAATGGACTAAATGCAAAGTCTACTAAGGGGAATTTAGCATTTATAAGTATTAAAGTGAAAATAGATTCTATTGAGCAGCTTAAGGATTTAATGAAGAAGATACGTAAGTTAAAAGGCATTATTGATGTTTATAGATTAAGAAGTTAAAGGGGAAAAAATGAGAGCGGTAGTTCAAAGAGTAAAAAAATCTAGTGTAAAAGTCGACGAAAAAATTGTTGGTAGTATTCAGTATGGATTAAATGTACTTATTGGAATAAATGTGGATGATACTTTAGATGATTTGAAATATATAGTAGATAAAGTGATTAACTTAAGAATTTTTCATGATGATAATGATAAGATGAATTTATCTGTAAAAGATATTGATGGCGAAATTTTAGCTATATCACAATTTACTTTATATGGAGATTGTAGAAAAGGTAGAAGACCTAATTTTATGAATGCTTTAGGTGGTAGTGAGGCAGAAGTGCTATATAATAAATTTATAGAAATGCTAAAAGAAACTGGAATAAAAGTTGAAACGGGGATTTTTGGAGCTCACATGGATGTTGAAATTCAAAATGATGGACCGGTTACAATTTTGTTAGATAGTAAAAAAGTGTTTTAATATAAAAAAAGAGGTGACTACTATGATAATTAATACTTATCCTATGGGCGAATATGGAGCTAATTGTTATTTCGTTATAGATGAATTAAGTAAAGATACATTAGTAATAGATCCAGGTGCTAATGGAAAAAGCATTATTAGGGAGATAGATAGATTAGGATGTAACGTTAAGGCAATACTTTTAACACATGCTCATTTTGATCATATTGGAGCAGTTGAAGAGCTAAAAGAAAAGTATAAAGTGCCTTTATATGTGAATGAAGGGGAAGTAGACAATTGCAAAAAGGATAATACTGTATATGCAAAATTACCTAGTGATTATAATGCAATAAGTGATGGGGATATATTAGATTTCAACAATATTAATGTTAAATGTCTACACACTCCAGGGCATAGTAAAGGTGGAATGTGCTTCTTAGTTGAAGATAATGTATTTACTGGAGATACTTTATTCCAAGGTTCAATTGGAAGAACAGATTTTATAAGTGGAAATTATGATACACTTATAAGTAGTATAGAAGAAAAACTTATGGTATTAGATAAGAATACTAAAGTATATCCAGGGCATGGACCAAGTTCAACAATTATTTACGAAAGAATGAGAAATCCTTTCTTACAGTAGGGAGAGAAAATGGAAATTAAAATTAAATTAAATGACCTTAAATATAGATATGACGTATATCAAATGTTTAATATATATTTTTCGTTAGATGAAATTAAATTTGAAGATAATGGGGAATATGTTGTAGAAGTGCTTGAAGATGAAGTTAAATTTTCTTATAAAGATTTTAATAAATCTGTAAAAATCGGAGAAAAAATTAAGGAAGATATAAAGAGATTAGTCTTTATGTCATTAAAAGAATTAACTAATGAAGAATATCCTTGGGGTATATTAGTTGGAATTAGACCTTCTAAAATTGCTTTAAAATATTTAGAAGAAGGTAAGAGTGAAGAGGAAATTATAAAAATCTTTAAAGAAAAGCATTTAGCTTCAGAAGAAAAGGCAAAACTATGTATAGAAGTAGCAAAAACTGAAGAGAAATTTGTAAATGATGATGAAAAAAAGATATCTATTTACATAGGAATGGCATTTTGTCCCACTAGATGTTTTTATTGTTCATTCACTGCGAATTCAATTTTAGGAAGTAAAAAATTGGTTAATCCATATTTAGAAGCTTTAACTTATGAAATAAGAAAAATTAGCGAATACGTTGAAGAAAGAAACTTAAAAATTGAAACAGTATATTTTGGTGGAGGCACACCAACAGCAGTAAATAATGAAGAATTTGAAAATATTATGAAAGAAGTGTATAATGCTTTTGTAAAAAATAAAAACATTTTGGAATTTACAGTTGAATGCGGCAGACCAGATAGTATAACAGTTGAAAAACTTCAAACAATGAAAAATTATAATGTTACAAGAATAAGCATAAATCCTCAGACTATGAATGATGATACATTAAAGGCAATAGGAAGAGGACATAATGTAAATGATGTAAAAGAAAAGTTTAATCTTGCAAGACAGATGGGCTTTAATGATATAAATATGGATATTATAATTGGATTACCTGGTGAAGGATTAGATTATGTTAAGACTACATGTGATGAGATTTATAATCTTAAACCAGATAGTTTAACAGTACATGGACTTTCTTTAAAAAGAGCATCTATACTTTATGAAAACTTTATTTTAAAGAAAGGTATACAAGTAAAGAAGCAAGAAGAGTTGGCTTCTATGTATAATGAAAGTATGGAACTTGCTAAAAAGTTAGGACTAAAACCGTATTATATGTATAGACAAAAAAATATGGTTGGAAATATGGAGAATTTAGGATATTCTAAAGAAGGTAATGAATGTATATATAATATTCAGATGATTGAAGATAAGCAAACTATAATAGCTTTAGGTGCAGATGCTGTAACTAAAGTAGTATTTTTAGAAGAAGATAGAATAGAGCGATTTGGAAATATAAAAGATATCAAAGAATATTCAAATAGAATAGAAGAAATGGTAAATGGTAAAATTAATTTATTAGATACCCTTTATCGTAATTAGGAGGAAAAGTAGGATGGATATACAAGCACCTAAAGGTACAAAAGATATGTTACCTCAAGATGCGTATAAGTGGCAATATGTTGAAAATACGTTCAAGGAGATAGCAAAATATTATGGAATGAGAGAGTTAAGGACTCCAATGTTTGAACATACTGAACTATTTAAAAGAGGTGTAGGAGATACAACAGATATTGTTCAAAAAGAAATGTATACTTTTAATGATAAAGGGGATAGAAGCATAACATTAAAGCCAGAAGGAACGGCACCTGCTGTTAGAGCTTTTATTGAAAGCAGATTATTTAATGAGGTTCAACCAACAAAATTATATTATGTTACACCATGTTTCAGATATGAAAATGTACAAAAGGGAAGATTCCGTCAGTTCCATCAATTCGGTACTGAAATATTTGGATCTAAAGAACCTTCAATGGATGCTGAAGTAATTGCTTTTGCAATGAATGTTTTAAAAAAGTTAGGATTAAGCTCTTTAAGCCTAAATATAAATAATTTAGGATGCCCAAGTTGTAGACCTAAATATAATGAAGCATTAAAGCAATATTTAAAAGAGAATTATGATAATTTATGTGATTTATGTAAATCTAGATTTGAAAAGAATCCAATGAGAATTTTAGATTGTAAAAATCATAAATGTAATGAAATAACTAAGAATGCACCAATAATATTAGATTTTATGTGTGATGAGTGTGATACTCACTTTACAAAGGTAAAAGAGTATTTAGATGCATTAAGTATTCCATATAAAGTTGATCCAGGTATAGTTAGAGGATTAGACTATTATACTAAAACTATTTTTGAAATTTTAAATGATGATTTCACAGTTTGTGGTGGTGGTAGATACGATAAGCTAATAGAACAACTTGGTGGACCTGAGATGCCTGCTGTTGGCTTTGGTATGGGTGTAGAGAGATTAATAATGATTTTAGAAAAGGAAGGTATTGAGATTCCAAACGAAATTCTTTTTGATCTTTACATTGGAGCTAGAGGAGAGGAAGCAAAGCTTGCTGCATTTACTTTAGCAAATAAATTAAGAGAAGTAGGTATAAAAACAGAAGTAAATCATATGGGAAGAAGCATAAAAGCAGAAATGAAGTATGCTAATAAAATAGGTGCTGCATTTACAACAATTTTAGGTGATGACGAACTTCAAAATAAAGTAATCAAACTTAAGAGAATGAGTGATGGAGAACAATTTGAAGTAAGTTTAGATCATATAGAAGAAATAGTTAATGTAATAAGATAATTAGGAGGAAATGACGATGGGTGAAGCTTTAAATGGCTTAAAAAGAAGCCTTATGTGTGGAGAACCTAGAGAAACTAATATAGGACAAAAAGTTACTCTTATGGGATGGGTTCAAAGAAATAGAAAATTAGGAGGTCTACAATTTATAGATCTTAGAGATAGAACTGGAATAATGCAAATAGTTTTTGGTGAAGAAATAAATGCTGAAAGCTTTGAAAAAGCAAAAGCTGTAAGACCAGAGTACTGTATAGCAGTTACAGGAGAAATAGTTAAGAGACAATCTCCTAATGAAAATATGGCAACTGGTATGGTTGAGTTAATGTGTGAAAGTATAAAAGTTCTTTCAGAATCTGAAACTCCTCCAATATATATAAAGGAAGATTTAGATGCAGCAGAGAATATAAGACTAAAGTATAGATATTTAGATCTTAGAAGACCTGACATGCAAAGAATTTTTATGATTAGAAGTAAAGCGGCTATGGCAGTAAGAAATTACTTAAGTGATAATGGTTTCTTAGAAGTTGAAACTCCAATACTAACTAAGAGTACACCAGAAGGAGCTAGAGATTATTTAGTTCCATCAAGAAACTATCCAGGAATGTTCTACGCACTTCCTCAATCACCTCAAATATTTAAACAATTATTAATGGTATCTGGATTTGATAGATACTTCCAAATAGCTAAATGTTTTAGAGATGAAGATTTAAGAGCAAATAGACAACCAGAGTTTACTCAAATAGATTTAGAAATGAGTTTTGTTGAGCAAGATGATGTAATGGCTATGAATGAAGGTCTTGTAGCCCATGTATTTAAAGAGGTATTAGGTCATGAAATAAAACTTCCAATTAGAAGAATGCCATTTAAAGAAGCTATGGAAAAGTACGGTTCAGACAAACCAGATTTAAGATTTGGAATGGAAATAACTGATATAACAGAAGCTGTTAAAGATATGGATTTTGTAGTATTTAAATCTGCTATAGAAAATGGTGGATCTGTTAGAGCTTTATGCTTAAAAGGTGGAGCTGATTTAGGAAGAAAGCAATTAGATAAATTAGTTGATTTTGTTAAGACATATAAAGCTAAAGGGCTTGCTTGGATTCAACTTAAAGAAGAAGGGAATAAATCTTCTATAGCTAAATTCTTAACTGATGAAGTTACAGAGAACATAGTTAAAACTATGGGAGCTGAAAATGGAGATGCAATACTTATGGTTTCTGATAAAAATTCTGTTGTATTCCAAAGTTTAGGTGCACTTAGATTAGAATTAGCTAAACAATTTGATTTAATTAAAGATAAATCAGAATTTAACTTCTGTTGGATTACAGAATTCCCATTATTTGAATATGATGAAGAAGAGGGAAGATATTTTGCAGCTCACCATCCATTTACAGCACCAATGGATGAAGATTTAGATATGTTAGAATCAAACCCAGGAGCAGTTAGATCTAAGGCATATGACTTAGTTCTTAATGGTGAAGAGCTAGGTGGAGGATCAATAAGAATACATGATTCAAACTTACAAACAAGAATGTTCAAAGCTTTAGGATTTACAGAAGAATCAGCTCAAGAAAGATTTGGATTCTTAATAGATGCATTTAAGTTTGGACCACCACCACATGGAGGATTAGCATTTGGACTTGATAGAATGGTAATGTTCTTATCTGGAACAGACAATATTAAAGATGTTGTTGCATTCCCTAAAAACCAAAATGCATACTGTTACTTAAGTGAAGCACCAAACGTAGTTGATCAAAAACAATTAGATGAATTAGGAATTGCTAAAGTAGATAAAGCTAAATAATTGTAAGAGAGCTAAAGGAGATAACTTTAGCTCTTTTGTATTAATGAAGTTTACTTTTATAATCTGTTTTACAAAAGTACAAGGATAAAAAATTATATTTTGTATAAAATATATATTGTACTTACTATAGTAAAGATAGGAGGAACTTAAGATGAAAAAAGGTCCTATGAAAAATGTTAAGAGAAAACTTCATAAAGGTAAATTAAAAGGAAATCTTTTAGTTGAAATGGCTGATGATTTTATGGACTTAATTTCAAATGCAAAATTATATAAAAAGTTAACAAAGAAAAAATAGAAAAATCCCAGCTGTAAAGCTGGGATTTTATAATTAAAAAAGATTTTCTTATAATAATTTATATATTGAAATATGATTTTATAACAAAATTTCACAAATTCTAATTTAAGTGTTACAATATAGCATATGTAGGTATTAGGAGAGAAAATAATGGATAGTAATGATAAACTTAATAAAGATATTATAAATAGACTAAAGAGAATAGAAGGACAAGTTAAAGGCATACAAGGTATGGTTGAAAAAAATGTATGTTGTGATGATATATTAATTCAAGTGTCAGCTGTAAGATCTGCTATTAATAAGGTTGGAGGACTACTTATTGAGAGTTATGCAAATAATTGTTTGCAATTAGATGAAGAATCTAAAGAATATGAGAGTATAAAGAAGCTTATAAAAAATATAAATACTTTTATAAAGTAATTAGAATTACAAATAATGTAGATTATTAAAAAATAAATATATTGATATAGTTTATTAGTAAATTGATAAAAAAAATAATAAATTATTGACAAATAATTTATTAACTTGTACAATTCAAATATGAGTTAAGACATTTTGCAAATGAGATTTTATATTTCTCCTTAACTTAAAAAAGGAAATGATTTAGTTCATTTCCTTTTTTAATGTCTTTTATGTGTAGTTACTAATTTTGTTATAGTAGATACGAAAATTATTCCTAGAGCAAGTGTTCCAGCAGATGCTAGAGTATTTAAACCTAGATCTAATGAACTTGATACATTACCATTTACGGCTTCTAGCATAGTATAATACATACCACCACCAGGTACTAATGGAATAAGTGAACAAATTACTAAAGTAGTAACTGGTGTTTTTAATATTCTTGCAAATATTTCACAATAAGAGCTAAAAAATATAGCAGATATAAATAATGATGATAGCTCAGAAAAATTAAATTTTAGTGATAATGAATAGAAAAACCAACCAATAGCCCCACCAAGAGATGCAAAAAAAAGTTTTTTTCCTTTAATATTAAAAATTATTCCAAATCCTAATGTAGCTAAAAACGCTGAAAAAGTTTGAAAAATTAACATCTATATACCTCCAATATTAGATAACCAAAAGCTTAATACAGCTCCTGAACCTACTGCAATTGAGATAGCAACTAAAAAAGCCTCAGCTGCACGTGTAAGTCCTGATAATAAATCGCCAGCAATAGTATCTCTAATAGCATTAGTTATTGCAAGACCAGGAACTAATAGCATAATAGATCCTATTATAGTCTGATCAAGGTTTGCTGCTAAATTTATTTTTACAAGTATTATCGCTAAGAATGAAGCTACAGCAGCAGATAGACTATTTATAAAAAATTGATTTATTTGCATATCACTTCCTTTTATTGTTATGAATTTTATAATAAATCCTATTATAAAAGCTGCTAGAAAGTCTTTCATATTACCACCAAATAATATAGCAAAACCTGAAGCACCTAAAGCTGAGAAAAGTAATGTTATATTATTTGAATATCTTTCACTAATATTTATTTTTTGAAGCTCAGACTTAAAATCTTTAACTGAAAGATTCTTTGTAAGAATATTTCTAGATAAGTCATTTACTAAATCGATTTTATATAAATCAACAGTTCTTTTTGACACTCTCTTAATTAGAGAATAGGTTTGACCTTTATGGCAAATAGAAGCCATAATTCCTGTTGGAGTAGCAAAACTTTCTGCTTCTTCAGCACCAAAAGCTTTACAAATTCTACAAATTGTTTCTTCAACTCTATAAGTTTCTCCACCATTTTCAAGAATCATTTGTCCTGCAAAAGTAGCAACTTGAAGTATTTCATTCATAATTATCTCTCCTAAATTAATTTTACTTATGTATTATAACATTAGATAAGAGAAAAAAACAGTTGATATGTATTTAGAAAAAAATTATAATTTAGAAAAAAAGAAAAAGGTGATGAGAATGAATTTTAATAATTTAAAAGATAGTGATAAAGAAATTTTTGATTTAGTTCAAGGTGAATTAGATAGACAAAAAAATGGAATAGAGTTAATAGCTTCAGAAAATTTTACATCTAAAGCTGTAATGGAAGCAATGGGTTCTTATCTAACAAATAAATATGCGGAAGGATATCCAAATAAAAGATATTATGGAGGATGTCATATAGTTGATACAGTAGAAGAAATAGCACGAGAGAGAGCCAAAAAGTTATTTAATGCTGAACATGCTAATGTACAACCACATTCAGGATCACAAGCTAATATGGCTGTATATTTTTCAGTATTAAATCCAGGAGATACTGTATTAGGAATGGATTTAAGTAACGGGGGACATTTAACTCATGGGTCACCAGTAAATTTTTCAGGAAAGTTATTTAAATTTGCTTTCTATGGTGTAGATAAAATTACAGAAGAGATAGATTATGAAGAAGTTAGAAGAATAGCTGTAGAAACAAAACCTAAGCTTATTGTAGCAGGAGCTAGTGCTTATTCTAGAATAATTGATTTTAAAAAATTTAGAGATATATGTGATGAGGTAGGAGCTATTCTTATGGTTGATATGGCTCATATAGCTGGATTAGTTGCAGCAGGGGTACATCCTTCACCTATTCCATATGCAGATTTTGTTACATCCACAACACATAAAACATTAAGAGGACCTAGAGGTGGATTAATTTTATGTAAAGAAAAGTATGCTAAAGAATTAGATAAGAATATTTTTCCAGGGATGCAAGGTGGACCACTTATGCATGTTATAGCAGCAAAAGCTGTGTGTTTTAAAGAAGCTTTAGAAGAAGAATTTGTTACTTATATAAATGATGTAGTTAAAAATTGTAAAATCCTTTCAAGAGAATTAATTAATTTTGGATTTAAGATAGTATCAAATGGAACAGATAACCACCTGTTATTAGTAGATTTATCTAATAAGAATATTACAGGAAAAGAGGCAGAGAAACTATTAGATAGTATTGGAATTACTGTAAATAAAAATACTGTTCCGAATGAAACAAGAAGTCCGTTTATTACTTCAGGTATTAGAATAGGAACTGCTGCTGTTACAACAAGAGGATTTAAAGAAGAGGATATTATTGAAGTAGCTTCAATAATTAATGATGCAATATCTAATAGAAATTTAGATTTAGGAGAGTTGAAAAATAGAGTAACAGCTTTATGCGAGAAGCACCCATTATATAGTTAAAGATTAATTAAAGTTAAAGATTAATTATGGAAAAGTATTATTTTGAAATAAAGCTTTAAAGTTTATATCTATATGGATTATAGTATAAATAAAATATTAAAATATAAATGATAAGCAATGGAGGAAAATATGAGATTAATATCTTGGAATGTAAATGGAATAAGAGCTTGTGTGCAGAAAGGATTTCTAGAGTTTTTTAAAGAAGTAGATGCAGATATTTTTTGTATTCAAGAAAGTAAATTACAAGAAGGACAAATAAACTTAGAGTTAGAAGGATATTATCAATATTGGAACTACGCAGAAAGAAAAGGATATTCAGGAACAGCAATATTTACAAAAGTTAAACCTTTAACTGTTTCATATGGAATTAATATTGAAGAGCATGATAAAGAAGGTAGAGTAATAACATTAGAATTTGATGATTATTATGTAATTACTGTATATACTCCAAATTCACAAAATGAATTAGCTAGATTAGATTATAGGATGAAGTGGGAGGATGATTTTAGAAACTATTTAAAAAGCTTAGAAAGAAATAAGCCTGTAATTTTATGTGGAGATCTAAATGTAGCACATAAAGAGATAGATTTGAAAAATCCTTCTACAAATAGGAAAAATGCTGGATTTACTGATGAAGAAAGAGAGAAGTTTTCTACTTTACTAAATTCAGGATTTATAGATACATTTAGATATTTTTATCCAGA
Organism: Clostridium sp. NSJ-49; assembly: GCF_014287725.1. Taxonomy (NCBI): domain Bacteria; kingdom Bacillati; phylum Bacillota; class Clostridia; order Eubacteriales; family Clostridiaceae; genus Clostridium; species Clostridium sp. NSJ-49. The sequence goes on from NZ_JACOOP010000026.1 coordinate 41,834, forward strand.
TTTAACTGGAAGCTATTCTTGGTGGTCATATAGATTTAATGCAAGAAAAAATAATGCTGGATGGAGAATTGATTATTTTGTAGTATCAGAAGCTTTAAAAGATAAGTTAGTTAGTGCTAAAATACATACAGAAATATTTGGTTCGGATCATTGTCCAGTAGAACTAGTAATTAAATAAGTTTAAATCAGAAATATAGATATAAGTAAAAATAATACTTATGTCTATATTTTTTATTATTATTTAATAATTTATATGTATTTGGGCAAACTTAATTTGAAAGTGTTATTTATAAGAATTTTTATAATATAAAAGTTAAAGGAGGTTATTGATATGAATAAAGCTTTCATAGCAATGCTATTAGCAACATCAATTATATTTGCAGGGTGCACATCGAAAGGGGTAAATGATGGAAGTAATACTTCAAATAATACTTCAACTAGTCAAAGTGAAAATAAAACGAATGATTCTAGTATAGGAGAAAATGTAAATGTTGATACAAAGGTAACTACAGCTGAAGAGGCAATGAAATTATTAGAAGATGGGAATGCTAGATTTCTAAGTGATAAAAGTGAGCTAAGAAATATAGATTCTGCACGAAGAAATGAGCTTAAGGATGGGCAAAATCCTTATGCTGTTATAGTTTCTTGTTCAGATTCAAGAGTAACACCTACAACTATATTTAATGCTGGTTTAGGAGAGATATTCGATATAAGAATAGCTGGAAATATTGTTGATGATGATGCATTAGGATCTATTGAGTATGGTGCAGAACATTTACATAGTCCTCTTATTGTTGTTATAGGGCATCAAAGTTGTGGAGCAGTAACTGCAACTTACAACAGCGTAGTAAAAGGTGAAAAAGCTACAGGACATATTGAAGATATAGTTGAAAAGATTGAACCAAATGTAAATTCAAATGGAACAATTGATGATGCTATAAGAGCTAATATAGATTCAGTAGTAAAAGAGATATCTGAGGATGAGATAATAAAAAATCTTATAAGTGAAGGCAAGGTAAAGGTAGTTGGAGCTTATTATGATTTAAATGGGAAAGTAACTTTTAACAAATGAAAAAATGAATAAAAAGAGTTATCTTTGGAAAAATAACCTATATGTAATGAATTTATTGTAAATTTATATATAACAAAATAGCAAGGAGGAATTTGTTTTGCATTTAACTATTAGAGAACAAGAAAAGTTAATGGTTGCTGTTGCGGCAGATGTAGCAAGAAAAAGAAAAAGTAAAGGCCTAAAACTTAATTATCCAGAAGCTATGGCAATAATAACTGATGAAATGTTAGAAGGCGCGAGAGAAGGTAAAACTGTAGAGCAATTAATGCAATATGGTACAACAATATTATCAAGGAATGATGTAATGGAAGGTGTTCCAGAAATGATTCATACAGTACAAGTAGAATGTACATTCCCAGATGGAACAAAACTAGTTACAGTTCATGATCCAATACAATAAGGAGGTAGAGTATGATACCTGGAGAATTAAAGATAAAAGAAGGAAATATTTTATATAATGAAGGCAAAGATGCTATAACTTTAGAAGTTGTAAATACTGGAGATAGACCAGTACAAATAGGGTCTCATTATCATTTCTATGAAGTAAATGATTCATTAGCATTTGATAGAAAAGCAGCTTGGGGAAAAAGATTAGATATTCCTTCAGGAACTGCTGTTAGATTTGAGCCTGGAGATAAAAAAGAAGTTAATTTAATAGACATTGGTGGATATAGAAGAGTTTATGGTATAAGAAACATGTGCGATGGATTCTTAGATGGAATGTCAAAAGGGAGTGGTGAAAAGTAATGAGTTTCGAAATAGATAGACATAGATATGCAGAGTTATTTGGACCAACTGAAGGAGATAGTATAAGACTTGGCGATACTGATCTTTTTATAAAAATAGAAAAAGACTACACTGGATATGGAAATGAGTGTAAGTTTGGTGGTGGAAAAACATTAAGAGATGGTATGGGGCAAAATGCGACCCAAACTAATAAGCATCCAGAAGTTGCAGATATGATAATTACTGGTGCAACAATAGTTGATTATACTGGTATATATAAAGCTGACGTAGGAATCAAAGATGGAAAGATTCTTGCTATAGGTAAGGGTGGTAACCCTGATACTATGGATAATGTTGATTTCGTAGTAGGAGTAGGAACAGAAGCACTAGCTGGAGAAGGAAGAATATTAACTGCTGGAGGAATAGATACTCATGTTCACTATATTCACCCAGGATGTGCACAAGTTGCATTAGAAGGTGGTATAACAACATTAGTAGGTGGAGGAACAGGACCTGTAGATGGTACAAATGCTGTTACTTCAACACCAGGACCTTGGAACATAAAACAAATGTTAAAATCTGCTGAAGGATGGCCTGTAAATGTTGGTATATTAGGAAAAGGAAGCGGAGCTAATATAGATGTAAATGCACAACAAATTGAAGCTGGAGCAATTGGATTAAAAGTTCATGAAGACTGGGGTGCTACAAGATCAGCTATAAATTACTCTTTGGAAACAGCTGAAAAATATGATATTCAAGTTGCATTACATAGTGATACATTAAATGAAGGTGGATTTGTAGAACATACAATTCAAGCAATTGCAGGAAGAGTAATTCATGCTTATCATACTGAAGGAGCTGGTGGAGGTCACGCACCAGACTTGATGGAAGTTGCATCTCAAATTAATGTTTTACCTGCATCAACTAATCCAACTAAACCATATACAGTAAATACTGTTGCAGAACATTTAGATATGATGATGGTTTGTCACCACTTAGATCCTAAAGTTCCAGAAGATATAGCTTTTGCTGATTCAAGAATTAGACACCAAACAATAGCAGCAGAAGATATATTCCAAGATATGGGAATATTTAGTATTATGAGTTCTGATACATTAGCTATGGGAAGAATTGGAGAAGTTGTAACAAGAACATGGCAAACAGCTTCAAAAATGAAAAAACAAAGAGGAACATTCCCTAATGATAGTGAGTATAACGACAATAACAGAGTTAGAAGATATATTGCTAAATATACTATAAATCCAGCAATAGCACAAGGAATGGATAAATATATAGGTTCTGTAGAAGTTGGTAAGTTTGCAGATTTAGTTCTTTGGGAGCCACCTTACTTTGGAGTTAAACCACATCTAATAATTAAAGGTGGAATGGCAATTAGAGGAATTATAGGAGATGCTAATGCATCTATTCCAACATGTCAACCTGTAGTATACAGAGATTGTTATGCTGCATTTGGAAAAGCAAAATTCCCAACATGTATAACTTTTGTTTCTAACTATGCATATGAACATGGAATAAAAGAAGAGTTAGGACTACAAAAAACTGTATTACCAGTTGGTGGAATTAGAAATTTAACTAAGAAAGATATGAAGTTAAACGATGCTACTCCTGAAATTAGAGTAGATCCACAAACTTATGATGTTACAGTTGATGGTGAATTAATTACATGCGAACCTGCAAGTGAATTACCATTAGCTCAAAGATACTTTTTATTCTAATTATAAGGAGAGAGCTATATGATCTTTAACCAAATAAAAGGGAATATAAGGGATATAGAAAATATAAATAATTATCATATTGAGAAAATATTTATAAATAGTGATGATACTTTAAAAAGAATTTTAAGAGTAACATCTGATCATAATAACGAGTATGGCATTGCTTTAGATAAAAATGAAGAATTAAAAGATGGAGATATTCTTTTAAATGATGGCAAAAATCTTGTAGTAATAAAAGTAAAAGGCGAAGATGTATTAGTTATTAAGCCTGATAATATTACAGAAATGGGGATAATTGCTCATTCTTTGGGTAATCGACATTTACAAGCACAGTTTAATGATGGAAAGATGATTATACAATATGATTCATTAGTAGAAGAAGAGTTAAAAAGAGATAAAATTAACTATTCAAGAGAAAATTTAAAATTAGAGAAAGCGTTCAGACATGTTGAGTTTGGACACACTCATACTCATGCACATGCAAATTGATAATGATATATTAAAACATTTAAGGGTTATCCAAATATGTGATTCTAACTTTCCTATAGGATCATTTAATCATTCTTATGGAATGGAAACTTATTTAAGATTAAAAAAAGTTTATGATACTAATACTTTTAATAGTTGGCTTGATGTTTATTTAAAAGAACAATTTATTTATAGTGATGGTTTAGCTATAAGGTTATTATATAGTTTTCTTGAAAAAAATGATATGGAATCTATATACGAACTTGATAGACTAATAACGGTTCAAACTGTAGCTAAAGAAAGCCGCAATGGAGGAAAGTTAGTTGCAAGTAGAATGATTAAGTTATTTATGGATTTATATGACTTTGATTTATTAAAAGATTATAATGATAAGTTAAGGAAAAAAGAAATATTTGGCCATCCCGCTCTAGTTTTTGGAATATTAATGTATTCTCTAAACTTTAATTTAAAAGAAGCAATAATTTATCATATGTATAGTACCGTTTCAACATTAATAAGTAATGCAGTAAGAACTATTCCCTTAGGACAGAAAGATGGGCAAATTCTATTAAAAAATTATAGTGAAGAATTTATACATCTTTATGAAAAAATAATGAATTTAGATTACGATGATTTTGGAGCTAATAGTCCAGGATTAGAGTTATCACAAATTAAACATGAAACAATGGAATTTAGATTGTTCATGTCATAGCTATAAAAATATAAAAATTAATACATATATTAATATGAATGAGGGGGTTCTCTCATTCATATTAAATAAAGATTATAAATAGAAGGGTGTTGAAAATATGAAGCCAGTTGTTATAGGTGTTGGTGGACCAGTTGGTAGTGGTAAAACTTTACTTATTGAAAGATTAACAAGAGTAATGAGCAAAGATTATAGTTGCGCAGTTATAACTAATGACATATATACAAAAGAAGATGCTAAGTTTATGGTTAAAAATTCAGTTTTATCTGAGGATAGGGTAATAGGAGTTGAGACTGGAGGATGTCCACATACTGCCATAAGAGAAGATGCATCAATGAATTTTGAAGCTCTTGAAGAATTAAAGAGTAGATTTGACGACTTAGATATTATATTTTTAGAAAGCGGAGGAGATAATTTAGCAGCAACATTTAGTCCGGATTTAGTAGATTTCTCAATATACATAATTGATGTTGCGCAAGGTGAAAAAATTCCAAGAAAAGCAGGTCAAGGAATGATAAAAAGTGATTTGTTTATTATAAATAAAATAGATTTAGCACCATATGTTGGAGCAAATTTAGAGATTATGAGAAAAGATACATTAGCTTTTAGATCCGAAAATAGTTTTATGTTTACCAATTTAAAAACAGATGAAGGAATTCAAGAAGTAATTAATTGGATAAAGAAAAATTGCTTATTAGAGGGCATTTCTTAATATGGAGCAGTTAGTAAAAAAAGAATATGCTGGTACTATTGAATTAGTATTAGAGCAAAAAGATAATAGAGTAATAACTACGAAAAAGTACTATGAAGGATTAGTAAAAGTATCTGCAAACATAAGAAATGATAGGGAAAGAATTCCAACATATTACTTGTTACAACTTGGTGGAGGATATATTGAAGGGGAAAAGTACAAAAATATATTTATCCTTAAAGATAATACTCGTGCAATAATAACTACACAAGCATCGACAAAAGTTTATAAGTGTGAGCATGGAGATAAGGTGTTACAAGAAACTACTATTGAGTTGGGGGAAAATAGTATTTTGGAATACATAGCTGATACAGTTATTTTATATAAAAATGCTATTTATAAACAAGTTAATAATATTTATTTAGATGAAAGTTCTACGCTTATTTATAGTGATGGTATTACTGCAGGATGGTCACCAGAAGGTGATAAATTTGCATATAGTAATGTTCAGCTAAAGAGTAATGTTTATATTAATAATAAAATAGTTTTATTAGATAATTTAATAGTTAATCCTAGAGAGAATGATGTAACGAAATTAGGCTTTTTTGAGGAGTATTTAAACTTTGGAACATTACTTATTATTAATAAAAATATTACTAGTAATGTTATTGAAGAATTAAGGAGAGAAGTGGAAAAACTCAATTTACCAATAGATTTTGGAATATCAGAATTAGATGTAAATGGTTTTGTACTTAGAGTATTAGGTAACTTAACACAGCATATAGAGTCAGCCATGAGTGTTTGTCATAATTATATACGTAAAAACTTTCTAGGATCTAAGGATTTAGTTATGAGAAAAAACTAAGGATTATTATCTTAAAATAGCAAAAGATAAACTAAGAAGGAGTGATTTTATGATTATTCATGGCGATGTAGCATTTATAATTTTAGCTACAGCACTTGTTTTAATTATGACACCAGGATTAGCATTTTTTTATGGTGGATTGGTTGAAAGAAAAAATTCTTTAACTATTATGTTTCAAATATTTATTTCAATAGGAATTGTAACATTATTATGGGTATTTGGAGGATTTAGTTTAGTTTTTGGTGATGATATTGGTGGAGTTATTGGAAATCCTTTTCAATACTTTGCTTTTAAAGATATTACATATATGATTAATTTAAATTATAGCGATAATATACCATTTTTAATGTTTTTTATGTATCAATTAATGTTTGCCATAATAACAGCTCCTTTAATGACAGGAGCTTATGCAAATAGATTAACTGTAAGTGGATGGATTAAAATTTTAATAATTTGGATGATACTAGTTTACTTCCCTGTCGCTCACTGGGTATGGGGAGGAGGATTCTTAAGTAAGCTAGGATTTGTAGATTTTGCTGGTGGAGCGGTAATCCATATAACATCAGGATTTGGATGCTTAGGTGGAATATACGTCTTAGGTGAAAGAAAATACAAAAATGAGCATGGACCATTTAATTTAGGGTTAGTTGCAATTGGAGCTGCCTTGTTATTATTTGGTTGGTTTGGATTTAATGCAGGTGGAACTTTAGCAGCAGCTGAAACTGCAGCAATAGTATTTACAAATACAGCAATTGCAGGAGCCACAGGAATGATAGTTTGGGCAATTTTATATGCAATGCATAGTAAAAGAGCATCATTTTTAGAAATAATAATAGGTGCAGTTGCAGGTTTAGCAACAATAACACCAGCATCAGGATATGTAACCCCACTAAGTTCTGTATTAATTGGAGCAATTGCAGCAGTTGTATGTTTCTTCTGTGTTGAATTTGAAAGAAAAAAATGGGATGATGCTCTTGATGTATGGGGCGTTCATGGAATGGGTGGATTTATTGGTACATTATTAGTTGGTGTATTAGCTGATCCAAGAGTAAATGGGGTTTCAGCTGGTTTAAATCAATTTTTAATTCAATTATTAGGTTGTGGAATAATAATTGTTTATTCTGTTTTGATGACTTTTATTATATTCAAAGTAGTAGATAAGATTAAATCTATAAAAGTAAGTGATGAGATTCAATTAAAAGGATTAGATCAAGCGTTCTTTAAAGAAAATTATGAAACCAAGCCAGAACAATAATTGAAAAAACATAAAAAACATAGGAGGGAAAAATGCTAGGAGTAGTTTTAATATATGTTGGAGTAGTTCTTATACTTAATGGAGTTGGAAGACTTTCTAATGTAGATGCAAAATCAGCATCAGTATTTAATGTATTTACTGGAATGCTATCATTTATATTAAATATTGTAGCAGTGATTCAAGGTAACTATTTTGCAGCTGGAACTGGATTGTTATTTGGTTTCACATATTTATATATCGCAGCAAGAGGTATATTTAATTTAGATGGTAGATTATACGGTTGGTATTGTTTATTCGTAGCAATAAATACAGTTCCATTAGCATTTATTGATGGATCAACATTAAAGTTTATTGATTTCACAATAGGAAATATATATTGGATATTTATATGGTTACTATGGGGATTACTATGGTTAACAGGCTTTATAGAATTAGTAATGAAAAAAGATTTAGGTAAATTTGTAGGATATTTATCAATTTTTGATGGTATATTTACTGCATGGATACCAGGATTTTTATTATTAATTAATATGTATCCTAAATAAAATTATATATTGGAAGAGGATTGTTACAGAAGTGTAGCAGTCTTTTTTTTGTAAGTTTTTATTTTTTATGATAAAAATTTATATCTTGTAAATAATTATATTTCACTTAATATAAAAGAGAAGATAGTATTATGTTAGAAAAAGTGTCTTATGGGGAAGAATATGTTAATAATAAATATTATGGTAATTTAATATGAAGTATTAACAAGAATAGAATTAGATGTTATATTAATAGATGTCGAATTAAAAAGAAATAATTTTTAATATAAATAAAAAGAAAATGAAAGATGTGATTAAATGGAGAATAAATTTTTACCTATAAGTAAAGAAGATATGATAGAAAGAGGCTGGGAACAGTGCGATTTTATTATAGTGACAGGAGATGCGTATGTAGATCATCATAGTTTTGGAACTGCTATAATTTCAAGAGTTTTAGAAAATGAGGGATATAAAGTAGGAATAATTCCTCAACCAGATTGGCATAGTACAGATGATTTTATGAAACTTGGAAGACCGCGTTTAGGATTCTTAGTAAATGCAGGTAATATGGATTCTATGGTTAATCATTATACTGTAAGTAAGAGATTAAGAGAAAAGGATCTATACTCTCCAGGTGGAAAAATGGGACTAAGACCAGATAGAGCTACAATAGTTTATTGTAATAAAATAAGAGAAGCTTACAAAAATATAAATATTTGTATTGGTGGAGTAGAAGCTAGTTTAAGAAGATTTGCTCATTATGATTATTGGGCTGATAAAGTAAGAAAATCTATTTTAACTGATAGTGGAGCAGATCTTTTAATTTATGGAATGAGTGAAAAACAAATTGTTGAAGTAGCAAGATGCTTAAATGAGGGATTTGATGCAAAATATATTAGACACGTACCAGGAACTTGCTATTTAGTAGATGACTTAGATGAAGTATATGAAGAACATATAGTTATTCCTTCATTTAAAGAAGTATCAACAGATAAAATAAAGTATTGTGAAGCTTTTAAAGTTACATATCAAGAACAAGATCCTATAAGAGGAAGAACTATAGTACAAGATCAAGGTGATAAATATTTAGTAGTAAATAAGCCAGAAGTTATATTAAATAGGGAAGAACTAGATGCAGTTTATGATCTTCCATTTACAAAACAATATCATCCATCATATGAAGAGGCAGGAGGAATTCCTGCTCTAGAAGAAGTTAAGTTTAGTATTATGAGTTCAAGAGGATGTTTTGGAAATTGCTCATTCTGTGCAATTACATTTCACCAAGGAAGAGCTGTTGAAAGTAGAAGTAAAGAGTCAATAGTAAAAGAAGCTAAAGAAATGACAGAGATGAAGGATTTTAAAGGGTATATACATGATGTTGGTGGACCAACAGCTAACTTTAGAAAACCAGCATGTAAACATCAGTTAACTATAGGTGCATGTAAAGTTAAGCAATGTCTAAGTCCAAGTCCATGTAAGAATCTAGAAGTAGATCACAAAGAATTTTTAGATGTTTTAAGATCTGTAAGAAAACTACCTAAAGTAAAAAAAGTTTTTGTACGATCTGGAATTAGATATGATTATGTTATGGCAGACAAAGATGATACATTCTTTAAGGAATTAGTAGAACATCACGTAAGCGGTCAGTTAAAAGTGGCACCTGAGCATGTATCAGAAGAAGTTTTAAAACATATGGGAAAACCTGCAGGAAAAACATATGAAGAATTTAGACAAAAATTCTTTAGAATTACTGAGAGATTAGGAAAGAAGCAATATATTATACCTTATTTAATGTCTAGTCATCCAGGAAGTACATTAAAAGAAGCTATAAAACTAGCAGAATATTTAAGAGATATTAAATATCAACCAGAACAAGTTCAAGATTTTTATCCAACACCAGGAACGTTATCAACAACTATGTTTTATACTGGATTAGATCCAATAACTATGAAAGAAGTATATGTTCCAAAAAGTAAAGAAGAAAAGGCTATGCAAAGAGCATTATTACAATTTAGTAAGTCTAAAAATTATAATATAGTTTATGATGCTTTAATGAAAGCTGGCAGAGAAGATTTAATTGGAAATGGGCCAAAATGCTTAATTAAATCAAAAGAGCAAAGATACAAAGAGGCACATGGTTTAGTGAGGAAAAAATCAAGCAATAACAATAAAAATAAAGAGTCTAATAATAGAAAAAATTCTAAAAATAGCTCAAAGCATAAAGGAAAAGATATTAGTAAAGGAAGAGAAAAATCTAAAAAAAGAAGATAATTAATAAAAAAGTTTACAGATTAAGTCTGTAAACTTTTTTTATAATTAATTTTTAATTGAACATAATTTACAAATATTTAATGTTTTCCCGTCTTCACCTTTTTTTGTCCATACTAGTTTTACTCTTTTTCTTCCACATACTGGACAAGTGCCCCTCCAACCAGGAATAGTTTTAATATACTTACCTCTTTTTTGTTTACTCATTTTTCCTCTCTCCTTTTTATTAACATTACATTACATTATATTAAGTAAAAGGAGATTTATGACTAAAATAACAAGGATAATTATTTTTAAAAATAGCAAAATAATAATGATAATACTGAATCTGTTAAGTTGATATGAAAAAATAGCTTGATTTTTCATAGAATTGCTCGCTCTTTGAAAATTATATAAGTTTGAATTTTTTATTGTATGGTAAACAAACCTACAATAAAATTGAT
>NZ_JACOOP010000027.1:0-51378 GCF_014287725.1 Clostridium sp. NSJ-49
CAATTTTATTGTAGGTTTGTTTACCATACAATAAAAAATTCAAACTTATATAATTTTCAAAGAGCGAGCAATTCTATGAAAAATCAAGCTATTTTTTCATATCAACTTAACAGATTCTGGTAATTATATCATAATTGTTAACTTCGAGAAAGAGTTAAATAAATTACAACTTAATTTAGCATTGCAAATAAAGGAAAGTGAGAGGCAATTTGGTTGAAGGTGGGCTGTGCAAAGGGGAAAATCAGTTAAAGCTGAAAGGAAAATATCACTGACGTAACAGAGAAACCATTGCCAACAGCAATAGAGAAAATATATATATATTGCTACTTTCACTGCAATGACACTAGCATTTTCTCTTTAACATAGTTACCTTTCCATATACGATAGTAGTATTTCCCCTTCGACACAGTCGACTTTTCACCTGTGAATTTCACTCATATTTTATTTAGTTGTATTTACATACATGTATTTCATCTACTGTGCTTCTTAGCATATCAAGTCCGCTGCTCCCACCTGTACCTTCTACAGTATCTTTACTTATTCTCTTTATCTGTCCATAGGATTTAGTTAGAGATAATTCTTCTTTACCTGTTAATACCCAAATTGTATTTTTATTTATTGGTCTTATTTCTAATTCTTTTTCCCCCACACCATCAGTAAAGTAAATTAATATTACATTTCTCATATTATTAGATTTAATGTACTTAAATACTGGAGAAAACTTTGTAGATCCGTTATTACTTTTCCTCTTTTTAATATCTTTAATAGAATTAATTTTATATATTCTTCTTATCTCATCATCACATTCTATAACAGTAATTATATTACCTCTTGATTTTGAAATTTCTAAAATTTCTATCATAATCTTATTTATTTCTTCATCAGTCATTGAAGCACTTATATCTATAGCCACTAATATTTCCGGTATATTATTAGGTAGCTCTCCCTTAAGGTCAAGTCTATCTGGCTGTCTTCTATTTCTTCTAGTTATACTCTTTTTTGCTCCTGCTCTAAGAGACGGAATCATTTTTTTTAATAACTTCTGCCACGATATTTCAGCTTTTTCTTCGTAGCCTAGTATAATTTGTCCTATTTCATCTGGAGCTTTTCCATTATAAGAGTTCGTTGCTACAGTTTTTGCTAAGTTTCTACTTATTTCCTGGGAAATTGATGATTGCCACCATAAATCATGTGCATTTTTTATATTTATCTCACTTTTATCTTTTGTATCTATCTTTAAAGGTTCTTTCTTGTCATTTATAGCTTTATGAAGTATCTCTGCATAATACTCGCAACTCATATTTTCTTTTAAGTCTAAATTATATTTCATATTTATATTATGAATTCTTGTATATTCCATAGGAATATTTTTTATAAATTGATTTATAGAAATATCTAAAGCTATATTAACAGCTAACTTATCATATCTTTGTCTTAAATCTCTTTCACGCTCATAATGATTAAACATAATATGATATATTTCATGTTTTATTAAAGCCTTCATTTCACTTTTATTATATGATAAAAAACTTTTAGGATTAAAACTCATTTTAAATCCATCGGTTACAGGTATTGTTACAATTGGCCATTCAATAGTAAAATCAACATTCCTCTTTGTCTGAACCATAAAAGAACCAAAAAAAGCATCTTCATTTTCCATCATTTCAATAACTAATACTTCTATTAAACTCAAAAATTTCTTATCAAAATCAGATTTAGTATTTAACTCTATACAATCTTTAATAAGCTCAGCTTTAAATGCATCATAGTTCATAATAATCCCTCTATTCGTAGATGTCGAAGAAAGCTTCTATAAATGTATCTTGTCTTAAAATTTCTTTATATAATCCACCATTATAATCTTCTTTTATATCCTTCATAACACCTAATCTTAAATCTTTAGGATAGCACATTAAAACTTCTCCTAATAACTTAATCTTATCTCTATTTTCTTCTTCATTTAATAATTGCACTAATCTCTTTGCTAACATATATAGTCTTGAATGATTTTCTTTTTGAATAATTTCCTTAATTTCATATGGTATAAAATCATAATCTAGAAGCTTTTCTGCTTTTATAAGTGGACTATTAAAGTTTCTAGCAAACCCAATAAAGTCTGTAGCTATTCCTCCACCTACATTACCTTTTACTACATTAAAAATAATAGATTCACTGTACTTATCTTTATTATTTTTGTACATTTTAAATGCTTTCGATACTCTCTCCCAGCTTCTAGGAGTTGGTTTTATATTTTCATTTGCATAAGGCATATGAAGATAATTTGGAAATTGTGATATAAACTCTATTACCTCTTCTTCAATATCAGCTTCATCAGTCATAGCCCACTTAATCCACTCTTTGCTATCTGAATCTACTTCAACCCATACAAATCTATCTTCTTGAGCCGCATCCATATCAATAACTTGGTAATCACTATTTTCAAAGTTATCATACTTATTTGATGGATTCATTGCTGCAATTATTTTTACTGATGAATCAAGCCTGTATCCATTTATTTCTCTGTTTAAAATTAAATTCATTAACTCTTGTTGAACTGCATGCTCACATCTATTTAATTCATCTATAAATAATATTACACCATTATATTTAGTATCTTCTAATAAAGACGATACTTCTGTCAACTTATAATGTGTAGCATATTCAGTTCTTCCATTATTAACAAATGGAAGTCCACCAATTTCTCCTTCTTTTAAAAGATTAGCATCTATATTTACTATAGCTAAGTTATTATTCTTAGCTATTTGTCTTACCATAGAAGTTTTACCTATACCACTTTCCCCTATTATTAGTGGAACATCATCAGTCATTGTTACTAATTCAATAGTATTCATCGCTTCTGTAAAATTCATATCTATCTGCTCCTTATTTACTTACTAAAGCCCTAATTTATAATCTATTAATATCATCTTTGCATTTTTACTTCCGTAGTTTTTAACAAAGTCTACCTTATCCATCTCTAAAACTTCTAACTCCAAGAAGTCTCTCATATATTTATTATCTATATCATCTTTACATATTTTTTCTTTTATAATTTCTAATATTGTATCTATATCTATTGAATCATAAACATACTTTACTATATTGATGTTATCACCGATAAATATCTTTAAATCATCAAAATCATAGTTCATAATATAATTTATTGATTCTTCATCTATTTTTATAGCACATCTTCTAGCTTCTAATGTAGGATTATCTATAAATCTTATAGCCCCCCAATATTTTTCTATAGCTCTTATTTGAACCTCTTCACTTGGATTCTTTATGTATTTTATTGCATCAAAATCTTTTTCTACTGCTAAAAGCTTAATCTCTTCTGATGGATTCTCTATAAATTGAATAGCCCATCCCTTAGATTTAACAGCTTCTCTCATAATATTATCATTTAAATTCTTTACATATTTTATAGAGTTCCATAAAAGCTGAACTGCTAATATTGCTAATTCCTCCGATAAATATTCTATATGTTCTATACATAATGGATTATTTAAAATTGCTTCTCTTTTAACATCTTCTGATGGATTATTTATAAACCTTATAACCATCCCATTTCTTTTTACCGCTTCAATTTGCTCATCCTTTGTAGGATTTTCAATATTTCTTATATATAGTGGATCATTATATAACTTTTTAATATTATTACTCATAACTTCACCTTCAAAATCTTAATATATAAACTATTATATATTATCTAATAATTATTATCAATTATAATTAAGTGTTTACTTAACCAAAATATGCATTCCACGTAGAGAAATGTTTTGCTTTGCAAAAAATAAAAATATGCCTTCGGCATAGATACTTCTATCTACCGAAGGCATACTCCTTTGTAGCTTTAGCTACACATCTCTCTTGATTTTGCCAATATTTATCTTAACGTAGTCAACATTTCTCCTACTAGCTTTGCTAGTAATAATTACTTTGCTTCTTTAAAACTAAACTTTTGCCAAGGCTTAATATAATCTAAGATAAATATCTCTTCTTCTCTTATATGTCCAACTACATTTGTTTTTCCGCTGTTAACCATATCTCTTAAAGCTATTTGAAGCTCTCCTGCATAATGACCATATTCACTACTTTCTATTATTACATCTCCTCTTCTTATTATTTCCGGAGCATTAAATAATGCAAAATAATGACCTTTATATTTAACACGACTTTGTGTTGATCTTAAGAAATTATCTGAATAGTCTCCTCTATGATAATGCATTTCTTCAAAAAGGATTTTTCTTTCTATTTCTGGTGTGTTTTCATTTAATATAATATCAAATGTTACCATGTCTTTTCTCATAGATCCTAAAGCTTCTAATTCTTGATCTGTAGGATAGCAATTAGAAATTATAATATCATTTATATTATCTAAAGCAATTAGATGCTTAGCCTGAACATCTACTGGTAAATTACGATGCATCTCTAAAGTTGGTAATCCATCAGTTACAGGCCATGGTCCAAATGTATTATCATTTTGACTTGTTATAAATGCTGCTGTTTTTAAGCCATATTTATTAAACTTTTCTGTACATCTCATAAAGTGTTCAAAATTTAATCCACTATAATTATGAGGATAGAAGTTATGACAAGCTATTAGCTTTTCTTTATTAGGCATATAATCCATTATTGTATCAATATAATGTGTGTAGTTACTCATATTAATTTCAATCTTTAGTCCTTCAGGATTAAATGTCATTATTGATTCTTGTGACCCACCAAAACCTTCATCTAATCTTACTCCATCAGCTCCTATTTCTTTAAAGAAGCTTAAGTCGTCATAGCTTATTCCTAACTTACTAAATACAGCTGGACTTACATCAACTATTATTTCAAAGCCTTTACTTTTTGCATATTCGTTAGTATTTTTAAACTTTTTAACTATCTCTTCCCTACTTTCATCTACTGATAGAAGACAAGAAAATATTCTAGAAAAACCATTTTCAGCAGCTTTATCTATATATCTTAAAATTTCCTCTTCTGTTGACTTCTCTTGATAAATAGAAATTCCTAATTTACCCATAATCACTACTCCCAACTTTAATTTCTTATATTATGATTCCCTATTTAAATAAAATTTATTTTAAAGTTCATCTTATTAACATATATACATTATATTATATATGTATATACATTCTAACTCAATATAATCTTTCATTACTTAATCTATTTTTTTATACCTTAACCTTATTATCTTTATCATTTTATCTTTGCTAGACTTCCCTAAAATTTAAGTAAATATCTCTTCTTAGTAAATAAAAAATATACCTATAGTAATTAATATCTATCTTCTACTAGATAAACATTTACTATAGGTATATTATAACAATTGGCTATTTTATTATTTATCGTATTGGCTCATTCTCTTAATAACTGTTTCAGTATATCCACTTCCACTTTCAATATAAGCTAATAGACACGCGCCTAAATGCGGTGGTAGTACCGGTGGTATAAGCCTCACGTTATACTCTTTTAATTCACTTCTTATCGGCTCTAAAACAAGCTCTCCAGACTTAAATACTCCTCCAGTATATGAAAGTAAAACTTCTTCATCCTTATTAAAGTTTTTTAAAAGAACTTTTGCAATTTCAGCTAATTCTTCTCCTGCTTCTTTAAATATATTTATAGCATTTTCATCACCCTTTAAAGCAGCCACTGAACAAATATATGCAAGCTTTGCAATTTCTCCTCTATCATTTTTAATTTCATCATTTAAAAAAGTAATTATTTTATTCTCATCTTCCAACTTAAGTTCCGTCATAAACATATCATAAAGAGCGCCTTTTTTAAATCTTCCATCACACTCTTTGCTAAATGCTTGAATTGCTTTTTTTCCGATCCAAAAAGCTGATCCTTCATCTCCTATAGAAGCTCCCCAGCCTCCACATCTGTTTATTTTATCACAATTTATAGAAAGTCCAATAGAACCCGTTCCTGAAATTATATTAATTCCGTCTCTCCCACTTAGTGCACCTGCTATAGCTACTCTAATATCACTATCTACAGTATAAGATAATTCATCAAAAACTTTTTTTGCAGCATTCTCTATTTTAGGTTTAGCTTCTTCAACTTTACCGTACCCTGCTAATCCTAAAAATGAATGTTTAATTTCTTCCTTTTTAATATTAGCTCCATATACTATTTCGCTTAATCCTTCTCTTAATAGAACTTCTAAATTTTCGAAACCTATTTGATTAAAATGACAAGTTCCTTTAGTCGTTGAATATACAATCTCTCCGTTTTTATTTATTAGAGTGAAGGTAGTTTTTGTACCTCCACCATCAACCCCTAAAAAATACATATTTATCTCCTTATTTAGCTTCTTTAAAGCTGAATTTTTGCCATGGCTTAATATAATCTAAAATGAAAATCTCTTCTTCTCTTACACGTCCAATTACATTTGATTTTCCGCTATTAATCATATCATTTAAAGCTATTTGAACCTCACCTGCATAATGGCCATACTCACTACTTTCAATTATTATATCCCCCTTTTTTATTATTTCTGGAGCATTAAATAAAGCAAAGTTATGTCCTTTATACTTAACACGGCTTTGTGTAGATCTTAAGAAGTTATCTGATACATCTCCTCTATTAAAATGCATTTCTTCAAAAAGAATCTTTCTTTCTACTTCTGGAGTATTTTCATTTACTACAACATCAAAAGTAACCATATCTTTTCTCATAGACCCTAAAGCATTTAACTCATCATCTGTTGGATAACAGTTAGAAATTATAATATCATTTATATTCCCTAAAGCTATCAGATGTTTAGCTTGAACATCTATTGGTAAATTTCTATGTAATTCTAACGTTGGTAGTCCATCTGTTACTGGCCATGGTCCAAATGTAACTTTATTTTGACTTGTTATAAATGCTGCAGTTCTTAATCCATATTTACTGAAATTCTCTGTACATTTCATAAAGTGATCAAAATTTAATCCACTATAATTATGAGGATAGAAGTTATGACAAGCTATTAAATTTTCTTTGTTTGGCATATAATCCATTATTGTATCTATATAACGAGTATTATTACTCATGTTTATTTCAATTTTTAGTCCTTCAGGATTAAATGTCATTAATGATTCTTCTGAACCGGTGAACCCCATATCTAATCTTAATCCATCAGCACCTATTTCTTTAAAAAAGCTTAAGTCTTTATAGCTAATTCCTAAGTCATTAAATACCTTTGGGCTTACATCTACTATAATTTCAAATCCCTTTGACTTTGCATATTCATTAGTAGCTTTAAACTTTTCAACTATTACTTCTTTACTTTCTTCAACTGATAAAAGGCAGGAGAATATTCTTGAAAATCCATTTTCTGCTGCCTTATCTATATAATTTTTAATTTCTTGCTCTGTTGATTTTTCTTGATAAATCGATATTCCTAACTTTCCCATTTTAAATCTCCTCTTTAAAATTAAATCTTTCAAAATTAACTTATATCTTCTAAGTTAATTTTAACTTTGATTTTTTTAGTAACTTAATTTTATCTTGTATATCTATAATCTATATAAATAAAGTGATGAATTTAAATTCATCACTTTATTTATGCTTAATAGTATTAATTACTTACCAAGTAATTCATTAACTTGTTTAAGTAGCTTTGGTCCACCTAGTGGGCTATAAGCTTGAGGTTGAATTAAAGCACATGGAACTCCTGCGTTTCCTGCTGCTTCCTTTAAATAGTCAAATCTATGTCTAATTTGTGGCGCAACCATTGATACGTCCCATCCATTTTTAACTTCTTGTTCGAATTCTTGAGTACTTACAGCAAGAACTTCCATTTCTATTCCGTTCTTCTCTGCTTCTTTCTTTAATGCATTTACAGCTATTGCACTTGACATTCCTTGTGAACAAACAAATAATACTTTCATTTTAACTCCTCCTAGGTTGTCCTGTTTTGAAACCATTTTCAACTTACTTAAATTATAATATTATCTTTTTACTTTTGCAATAGATTTTGAGTTTTTTTTTATATTTTTATTCGATTTTGCTGAAATTTTATTTCACAACTGTTTTCAAATTACATTTTTATTAAAAATAACCTCGAATCCTGTTCTTATTCCTTCTTCTACTACCTTGCTATCATGATTTCCATTTATAAAGAAATATTTTATATCTATATTATTATCTTCGCAATAATCAACAAACTTATAACAATTAGATACCTCCACTATTTCATCTTGCAATCCGTGAATTACAATATAATTATTCTTACTCAAGTTCTCTTCATTTCTAAACCAACTATTATTCATCCATATTTCTTCATTAAACGGCCTTCCAAAAGCACACATCTTTCTAACACTACAATCATCAGGTGGTACTGGATTCCAAATTGCTGGTGAAATTAATATTGTATTTTCAAATATATTAGGATATTTTAACGATAGTCTTAATGCTCCAAACGCCCCCATAGATACTCCACCTAAATTAAGGCTTCTAATATTAGTATTTTCTCTTAAAAAAGGAATAAGATCATTTATTATCGCATTCTCCACTTTATCTAAATAATATGAGTTAAACCCATTAGGTAATACTATTATCTTATCCTCATATTTTTTCATTATTTCTTCTAAGGGAACTCTATCTACTAATGTTCTATTATTCCCATTAGTTCCATGTAGTAATATTACAACATCATACTCCTTTTCATTATCATAATGATTAGGATAATATGCTGTAAAGCACCAATCCATTTCTAATGCGCTTGAATATATAAAATTAGTTGTAACCATAATTTAGACCCCTTTACTCTTTCAATTTTTATTATTTTATATATAAAAAAGAGGACTCACTCGTCCCCTTTTAATTATAACGTTTAAGCTACTTGACTTTCTTCTCCTTGTTCTTCAGCTAATAATTTCTTATCGTACATCTTGAAGAATGGATAGTATACTAAAACTGATACAAATATTAGAACAAATCCTAATATTGCAGCTTGCCAGCTACCACCAGTTGCCATGAATGCAAATAATGGTGCAGGTAATGTCCATGGTGCAGCTATGTACATTGCTGGTACTAGCCCAAAGTTAGTTGCTGCCCAAGCTATTATAATATTAATTATTGGAGCTAATATAAATGGTATTATTAGTATTGGATTTAATACTATTGGCGCACCAAACATGATTGGCTCATTTATGTTAAATATTGCTGGTATTACTGTAGTTTTACCTAACATCTTACCATATTGTGATTTAGCTCTTAATGCTAAAAGTATTGCTAGTCCTAATGTTGCACCTGCTCCACCTATCATAACAAATCCTTGGAAGAATTGTTCTGGGAATATGTGTGGTGCTGCTTGCCCTGCTGCAACTGCAGCTGAATTGTTATCTAATAATGTTAACCATAATGGTCTTGCTAATGATCCTACTATACTCATTCCGTGGATACCGAATGACCAGAAGAATCCAATTAATGTTGAAATAAATATTGCTGATGGTAATGTATCTGTAGCACTTACTAATGGTGATACTAACTTACCTATAATTCCATGCCAATCAATTCCTAAGAAGTATGTAAATACCGCAAAGAATATTATTATAATTGCTGCTGGTGTTAAAGCTTCAAAACTTCTTGATACTGAGGCTGGAACTTGATCTGGCATTTTTATTACTATATTTTTTGTTTTAGTGAATCTTAAAACTTCAACTGCAAATATAGAAGATAAAATTGCAACGAACATTCCGCCACCACCAAGGTTAGCCATAGGCATTGCCCATCCCATACCTTCAACAGTTTGTGGAACTAATGTTAATAAGAATGATGTAGCTGCTAAAGTACCTCCAGTAACTCCATCAAGATTATAAGATCTAGATAAGCTATATCCTATTCCCCATGCTGCATATAAAGACATTATGTACATTGTCATTCTATATGGTAAAAGTATTGTTCCTGAGTTTGCACTTAACCAAGTTTTAATAGCAGTTCCTTCTGGGAATGGGAATAAAGCTATTATTAAGAATAAACTTCCCACTATTATAAGTGGTAAAGTTGAAATTATACCGTCTCTTACAGCTCTTAAGTGACGTTGTTCGGCTAATTTAGCCATTGGTGTAGAAAGCTTTTCATCTAAAAATGTGCTTAACTTTTCTAACATCTTTTGTTTCCCCCTTATTTATATATATTTTTTATAAATTTGTTTTTGTGAAATTGTTTTCTTTGTTCTACAAATTTATTTTATCATCTTCTGAAATTGTTTGCAATATTTTTTTGGAATTTTTATTATTTTTTTGAAATATTATTTCTAAACTTTTTTAAGTTATATATATACACTCATAGTTAGCCATAGGAACCCTATTATAAAAAATGATACAGCAAATATTAAATACGTATACCAGAACCTTTTGCAAAATCCCTTTTTACTTTCAATGAAGTATCTTGAATATGCCACTGAGAAACTTGTAATAATAGTATTAGCTACTATAGCGGCCATTTCGAAATTAATACCAACATATTGTAAAAGGAATGGTATTAAAATCGTTGATACTACAGCTGCAATTACTATTAATATCGCACTTTTAAAACAAAAAGTAGGTATATCATAATCAGTTTTAGTCTTTCTCATGTCTCCCACTGGCATCTTAAATCCTGCATTAGTTACTTTTTCATTTGTTACTTTCTTTTTACTCATTTTTATCTCTCCTAATTGGACTTGGTGTTATATTCCCAAGAATAACTTTTTCTTTAGCTCCAGTAGCACTTGGTACATTAGAAAAACTTGAATGTAACGTCTCATTTCCTAATATAACAAAAGCTACAGCTTCTTTTGCATCAGATGAAAATCCTATATCATCTTGAGTTACTATCGTTATATTAGGTAGTTCTTCTCTTAAATATGCTAATAAAGTTTTATTATGGGCACCACCACCGCCAATAACAACTTTATTTAATTTAATTTTATCTAATATAAATTTTTTATAATTTTCAGCAATAGATTTCGCTGTAAACATTGTCACTGTCGATAATATGTCTTCCGAATTTCTTTTAGAATACTTTTTTAATACTTTATCTACAAATTGCTGACCAAAATCCTCCCTACCAGTAGTTTTTGGAGGAATAGAAGAAATATACGGATGAGACATTAAATCCTCAAGCATATCTGTTTGAATCTTACCAGTAGCTGCAATTTTACCATCTGCATCATAAGCTAAATTGAATAATCTTGAACAAACTTCATCTATTATCATATTTCCAGGACCAGTATCAAAGGCAAATATTCTATCTATATCGCCTCCTTTAGGGATAACTGTAACATTTCCTATTCCCCCAATGTTTTGTAAAGCTACATTTTCCTCATTACTTCCATAAATAACATATTCACTATATGGTACTAGTGGAGCGCCTTCTCCTCCCGATGCCATATCCATCACTCTGAAATTAGAAATAACTCTAATACCTGTTTCATAAGCAATTACTGCTGGTTCTCCAATTTGTAATGTAGAAGATACTAGGTTACCTTTATTTTTAGGTAAATGATATATAGTTTGTCCATGTGATGCTATAAAATCAAGTTTTTCTATATCCATACCTACTTTTTCACATACTTTTTTTGTTGCATTAGCAAATAAATAGCCTAATTTAAAATTTAAGCTACATATTAAATCTACTGATGACTTTTCTTCTGAGCAAGCTGCTTTAATTTCTTCCTTTACATCTAAAGGTAAAGATAAAGTCATAAATTCTATCAAGTTAACTTTAGTATTTTTTCCTTGTCCATCGATTTCTACTAATGCTACATCTATTCCATCTAAAGACGTTCCAGACATTAATCCTACTGCAAACATAATTCCCCTCCTATAAGTTTATTAGAAAACCTAATTTTCCACTAATTAACACTTTGTTTTCTATATATAAAAAGGATTGCATTAAACAATCCTTTTTAATTCATTCAAAATATATCTTATAAATTAGCTAATTTATCATTTATAAATTTGTACATTCTAATCATTTGTTCAATTAAATTTCTAGCTTCTATAGCTGTCATTAAGTGGTCTTGAGCATGAACGAAAAGAACTGAAACTTCTGTATGTTCTCCTCTAGCTTCTGCTTGGATTATATCTGTTTGAACTTTATGAGCTTGATTTAAACATTCATCTGC
The DNA here is from genome assembly GCF_014287725.1 of Clostridium sp. NSJ-49. NCBI lineage: Bacteria > Bacillati > Bacillota > Clostridia > Eubacteriales > Clostridiaceae > Clostridium > Clostridium sp. NSJ-49. The sequence goes on from NZ_JACOOP010000027.1 coordinate 12,116, forward strand.
TTCCTTTAATAATCTATCAGCTTCTTCAAAATCTCCATTCTCAGCTGCTTTTAAAGCTTCATAAGCTAATCCCTTAGCAGTTCCACCTGTGCTTATTATTTCAAAAATTATTAATTCCATTTGTTCTGTCATTTTTATTTCCTCCTAAGTTATTTAAGACTTTCTAAAGCCTTTCTAATATTGTTATCATTTTCATCAAGAATATTAATGCTTTCTTCTTTATTCAGCTTTGATAATATCATAAATATTGAAAGACGTACATCATTTCCTGATAAGCTCATATACTCTTCAGCTACATCTCTTGTAACACCTGTACATTTCATTATTATTCCCTTAGCTCTTTCAACAAGTTTTTCATTTGTTGGTCTAACATCTATCATAAGATTCCCATAAACCTTACCAAGTTTAATCATAACCCCTGTAGAAATCATATTTAATACCATCTTTTGAGCTGTTCCTGATTTCATTCTTGTTGAACCAGTTACAACTTCTGCTCCTACTACTACCTCAATTGCAAATTCAGCAACATTTGAAACTTCTGAATTTTGTACACAAGAAACAGATCCTGTTCCGGCACCTATTTCCTTTGCATATTCAAGTCCACCAATAACATAAGGTGTTCTTCCTGAAGCGGCTAGTCCAATAACCATATCATTTTTAGTTAAGTTTATAGCTTTTAAATCCTCAACTGCTAATTCCTTAGAGTCTTCAGCTCCTTCTTTGGCTTTGAACATTGCATCTCTTCCACCAGCCATAATCCCTTGAACTAATTCAAAATCTACTCCATAAGTTGGAGGACATTCCGAAGCATCTAAAACTCCAAGTCTTCCTGAAGTCCCAGCACCTATATAAATTAATCTTCCGCCTGATTTTATTCTGTTATAAGTTTCATCAACAGCTTTTGCGATGCAAGGTATAACCTTTTCTACTTCTAGAGCAACTTTTTTATCTTCATTATTTATAGTAGTTATCATATCTATCGTTGATAAATTATCTATATTCTTAGTATTTTCATTTACTTGCTCAGTATCAAGCTTTTGTAAATTTATCTCCATTACCGACACCCCCGCTTTTATTATGACCTTATTATATAACCTTATAAATAAAATTTCAATACTTTTAATAATAAATAGAAATAATATTTCTGTAAACTCATTTTATTTTACATATATGTATTTTTTTAACTGTTAGTATAGTAAAATATATTACTAATGCTAATAACTTATTATCTCTAAATAATTTATTATATATAAAAAAGGTTAAATATACTTATATATCTAACCTTTTTAATCTAATTGTATTTTTATAAAAGAAATATTATTTTATACTATTTATAATATCTCTTGTTTTCTTTATATCACTCTTAGTTCTTTCAAAATCATTTTTAGCTACTCCAAGGTATAATATATCAACTATAGTTAACGCATCTATTCTTGAAGTTATAGCTCCAACTCTTAATTCCTTCTCATCATTAGGTAGGTATACGGTGTAATCTGCAATCTTTGATAATGAGTTTTTGTTATATCTTGTAATTGCTATAGTCTTTGCACCATTTTCTCTTGCTATCTTTAATGGAGTATTTACTTCCTTAGTCTCTCCACTATAACTTATCCCTATAGCAACATCCTCATTAGTTATATGAACAGATGATGATATTTGAGTATGAGGATCCATTTGGTATAATGAGTTCTTATTTATTCTAAGTAACTTTTGTTGCAAGTCCATTGCAACTATTCCCGAAGCGCCTATTCCAAATAAATATATTCTTTTTGCATTAACCATTGCTTCTACTATATTATTAATAGTATCAACATTTAAAAGCCCTATAGTTTCATCTATACTAGATGTATTAGATACCTTAACTTTTCTTATTATGTCATTAATTGAATCATCTTCACTTATTATAACACTAGTATCATTTTCTCTTTCATCTCTATCTTTAGCTAAATCAACCTTTAATGCAGTAAAACCCTTATATCCTAAAGTTTTCGAAAATCTTACCACTGCTGCTGGTGATATATCCGCCTTGTCTGATAGTTCTTGTGCAGATAAGTTCACAACCTCTTCCTTATTTTTAAGAATATAATTAGCTAACTTTTTTTCAGTATTAGTAAAGCTATTAAATCCCTCTTTTATCTTAAATATACAGCTCATAATCTCACCTTTCATTAGTTGTCTTTATACTTTTCAATATCCTTCTTTATCATTGCTAAAAGATTTGAGAATTCATAAACTTCTCCCTCTTCAATAAGTCTATTTAAAGCTACCTGATATCTACTTGCTTCAGCTACTTTCCCAGATGACATTAAAATTAAAATATTATTCATAATGTTAGAAATAATATCTGATTTAACCTCAAATAACTTTTGAGCATCTTTTATTTCATCTTTTATTTCCAGCATCTGTTCATCAAGGTCAAAAGCTGCATCTGCTGCTCTTTTTAATTTTACCTTAATCTCATCTGGAATGTGTTGTTTATATTTATAATTTAGAGAATGTTCAGTCGTAGCCCAAAAGTTCATAGCTAAAGTTCTTATCTGAAATTCAGCTAATATTTCTTTAGGTCCATCAGCCATATTAACTAAATACTTTATTATTACATGATAACTTCTATATCCACTTGCTTTTACATTTCTTACATAATCTTTTTCATAAAGTATTTGCATATCTTTTCTAGCTCTTAAAAGCTCTACAACCTTATCAATATCATCAACAAACTGGCACATTATTCTTATTCCAGCTATATCTTCCATCTCTTGAGCAACTCTATCTAAAGGTATTCCAAACTTATTAGCTTTTTCTAATAAACTAGATACTTCTTTTACTCTTCCTGTAACAAATTCAATAGGTGAATATTCATTTCTTTTTCTATATTCTTTTCTTAAACTTTTTAACTTTACTTTTAACTCTTCAACTGCCTGCTCATAAGGCAATAAAAAAGTTTTCCAACTTTGTATAGCCATTCGTAAACCACCCTTAATTTTACTCACTGTTCCATTATACCAAAATAATATGTTTATGTAATTATACTATCTTTTGTTACACATTCATAAAAATTTATTTTAAAGCAATCTTACTGGATCGAAATTTATAAAATCACAAGACGTATTCACATATTCTACTCCATCTACTGTATCATTTTTAATTTTTAAATTTGCTGGCCCATGAAGGTGTCCATATATAACCTTCTCCACTCCATACTCTTTAAAAACTTTAGTAAATTCTGTTTCATCATAATTTTCGTTTGTTGGTGGATAATGAACCATAACTATAAACTTAGAATATCCAGCATTCTTTGCCATATCTAATGATAATCTTAATCTTATAAGTTCTCTATCATATATTTTCCTATCATGCTGAGTAAATTTATCACTATCTGGCGAAGTCCATCCTCTAGTTCCACATACTGCATAATCCTCATAAGTATAAAAGTTATTTTGTATAAACTTAGTATTTTCGTACATCTTATTTAGTTTACTAATACTTTGCCACCAATAATCATGATTCCCTTTGGAAATAATCTTCTTTCCTGGTAAACTATCTATCCAATCTAAATCATACTTACTATCTTCAGCTCTCATCGACCAAGAAATATCTCCTGCTATAAGAACAGTATCTTCTTCGTTAATTTTACTTTCCCAATTCTTCTTTATCTTTTCATCATGATTTAACCATCTTTCACCAAAGATGTCCATAGGCTTATCAACATTAAAAGCCAAATGCAAATCTGATATCGCATATAAAGCCATTAAATTTTCTCCTTTAATAAAATCTTTATTTCATAATTTATATTATATTCTAATTACTTTGTCTGTAAAATTTTTATACTACATTTATAATTATTAACTAACATCAAATAATTAATAGATAATAATTAATAATTATTTTAGAAATTTCTACTCAATTTATAAAATATACTAAAAAAATACTTAATGATATTATCTTTGATTATTAATTTAAAAGAGTTGCCAAACTAGCAACTCTTTTTACAGCATTATTATTCTACTACTATTTTATTGTAGTTTTTCTTTCCTCTTTTAATTAAAGCTTCACCATCTTTTAAGTCAGCTTCTGTTAACACTGTTGCAATATCAGTAACTTTTTCTCCATTTAAAGATAATCCACCTTGTTGAATAAGTCTTCTACCTTCTGCTTTTGATGGTACTATCTTAGTTTGAGCCATTATATCTAATATTGAAGTTCCTAGAAGTTCTCTTGATATTGTAACAGTTGGAACGTTACTCATATCAGCTCCACCTGCAAATAATGCTCTTGCTGCAGCTTGAGCTTTTGTAGCTTCTTCTTCTCCATGAACAAGCTTAGTAACTTCAAATGCTAATACTTCTTTAGCTTTATTTATTTCTGAACCTTCTAAAGCTCCTAATCTTCTTACTTCATCCATTGGTACAAATGTTAGTAACGCTAAACACTTTTCAACGTCTGCATCATCAACGTTTCTCCAGTATTGGTAGAAATCAAATGGTGATGTCTTGTTTGGATCTAACCATAAAGCTCCACCTACTGTTTTACCCATTTTTTGTCCTTGGCTATTAGTTAAAAGAGTACATGTCATAGCCATTGCTTGCTTTTGACTCTTTCTTCTTATAAGGTCAGCTCCAGCTAACATATTTGACCATTGGTCATCTCCACCAAGTTGCATTTTACATCCATACTTTTCACTTAATACGTAGAAGTCATATCCTTGCATTAACATATAGTTAAATTCTAAGAATGAAAGACCTTTTTCTAATCTTTGCTTAAAGCACTCAGCTGTTAACATTCTATTTACAGAGAAATGCATTCCAACTTCTCTTAAGAAATCAACATAATTTAAGTTAAGTAACCAATCAGCGTTGTTTACTAATATAGCTTTATCATCAGAGAAGTCTATAAACTTTTCCATTTGCTTCTTGATGCATGAAACATTATGAGCTATTTGTTCTTTAGTAAGCATTGATCTCATATCTGTCTTTCCTGATGGATCTCCAACCATAGCTGTTCCTCCACCGATTAAAGCTATTGGTCTATGTCCAGCTCTTTGCATATGAGCCATAAACATCATAGCTATGAAGTGACCTACATGTAAACTATCTGCAGTTGGGTCAAAACCTATATAAAAAGTAACTTTTTCCTTTTCTAATAATTCTCTAGTCTCATCTTCATGAGTAAATTGTTTTATATATCCACGATCTAGTAATTCGTCTAAAACATTAGCCATTACAGTAACCTCCTACGTTTTTCTCTATATACAGTATATCTATAAAAACTTTCTTTATCAAGAAACTTTTCAAAAAACACCATTCATCATTACACTACAATTATATAATTTCAAGTTAGCTTCACTCACTATTACATAAGCAATGTATCATTAATATAATCCCTACTAAAAGAGGAGTTGCACCTGCAACTCCTCTTTATTTGTATATATCAAGTTAGTTTTTCCGTATTTATGCTACATATTCCTTTATGCAATCTGGTACTTCTTCTGTACTATCTACATTTACATTAATATAAACGTTAATTCCAAATTTCTCAGTTATACCTGCAATCTTTTTAAATAACTCAGTAGATTCTTTCATAGTGCATTTAACTATATTTGATAAGCCATCGATATAGATATTTTCTATATCGTAATTAGATGATATTATTCCACAAAGCATCCCATAAAAACTATCACAATCACAAACTCTAAACTCATTAGTTTCTACAAATCTTATTCCAGTGTGTAATTGAAACATCGGTCTGCAGTCATCATCGATATAAACCGAATCTCCTTTTGATTCTAAATATTGATTATTAGCTAATTCTATTAATCTTTTAGTCTTTCCTGAACCTCTTCTTGCACAAAAAACTTGAATCATTGGAATCACTCCTTCTATTAAATTATCATAGATGTTTATACATCTAATTATTGACCTATTAAAATTTTTTATTACGTTTATTTATTAACTTTTCCTTAACACTATTGTTCGCAAATAATCTTTTATTATTCATCTTTATAGTATGGCAAAATCACTTTGAAACAATTTTCAACAACTGAATTTATTAGTTTCACTGACCCTCTTCCTTTAAATGCGTTTTTCATTCTTTTAATACCGAAGCCATCATTGGTAAAGGTATTATCTTTATCTAAAGATATTAGTTTTTCATATATCCACATATTCCTACTGTTATATTTTATATTCTTTCCTTTATTATTTTTAATAATCATTTGACCTGGGCTTAAAATAATAACTGATTTTTTAGTTACTATTACTTCTATCATCTTATTGAAAATAGAATACTCCCTATATAGTACTGCATTTTTTACTGCTTCCATAACAGCATCTATAGGATAACCCACTTTTAATATATTTCTTAATTCTTTCTCTGTTTCGTGGATTATGTTTAAAAGATTCCCACCTATAGTGATAACGTTATCTTTAGGATCGTTACTCTTGTCTACTATTTTCACCATGTTTTGTGGGATGCATATATTATTTATATCTGAAAATACTAATAATCCCCCTAGAGTACATCTATAAACTTTATTACTTGTATCTAAATATATAATACCTGCACTTTCTAAGAGATATTTTTCATTCTCTTTATTTATATATATTCCTTTACTTTGAAAATATTTACTTACTAACTCCATATTTAAAAAATCTATTGTACTTTTCATTATAGGACATGTTTCAACTATCAAAAGTAGATTTTCTTCAAATGCTGCTACTAATTCCTCTTTTCTCATAGTATCAGTTGTTGACCCTCTACGTATATTAAAGGCACCTGTCTCTCTAATCTGATAAGGTTTTTGTCCTCCATCATAAATGACTATTATTCCAACCTTCTTATCTTTCACATCTACTATCTCTACCATTATTGGTATAGGTGGTTCACATCTACTAGATACTATTTGTTGTATCTTCTCTTCATTTAAAGAATTTAAATCTTTAACACCAACAATCTCTCTACTTTTATCTTCTACACCAACTATGATATATCCTCTTCCCCCTCGAGAATTTGCTATTGCACATACATCTTTAGCAAGCTCTTTCTTACAAGACTCATAATCTAAATATAGTTCTCTCTTAAAATCTACTTTTATTCCTTCACCTTTTGCAATTATAGATAATAATTTTTTTTCTTCCATACTTAAGCCCCAAAATATTGGTATACTATATAATATTCATTTAATTGTAAAAATGCCCTACTTTCAATTAATATTTAATAAAGAATAATTAATAATTTATGAATAAAATTAGCAGTATTGCTTTTAACACACAAAAAAAGAAACTGCCTAAACAGTTTCTTCAATAATTCTTAACTTTTAACTCTTAAATAAATCAAAGGCTATTTCTTGTAACTCCTGTACCTTTGATAGTTACTTTTGTATTAACTTCTATATCAGTATACTTTAACGGATTAGCTATCTCACTCTTCGGATAGTAAACCTCTACCATTCTTTTTATATCAAATAAATCTAAGTCCTTATCCTTATATTTATTAAAAATAAACTTTGCATATTCATTTACAAAAGCTTCTTCATTTTTAGTTATATAATTTAACACATCACTATCTACTACAAATTGTTCCTGTGCTTCTGCAACAGATACATCAATACCTATATCCTTAACTAATATAAACTTACCTCCTTCATATTTAAGACTATCTTTCACATTACTATCTAAAATTTGAAGTGTAATAAATCCATCATCACTTTGTGGATTAGGTATTTCTAAGTTTCCTTGCTTAATATTACGAGTTAAAAGATTATATGCAACAACATCTTCTGCTGGCATATTTTCCACTAACCTATTATTTTTAAATACTGCTCCTTCACCAATCTCTACTTTTTCATCTATAGCATCTTTCTTTAATTTCATAGCAGATAACATTAATGTATTGCTTCCCATTAGAGTATTGCTTAAATAATAGTTTATATTAGATTTAATAAATTTAGCATCATTATTATCTGTTTTAACTAATTCATTTAAAAATAACCCTAAATACTCCTCATCACTAGATGTTATTTTTAAAAGTTCTTGCACATCCCCATAATATACAAATGCGCTACTCTTCATTTGAAATTCGTTATTGTCATTTATTAAATCTAAAAACTTCTTTATACCTTTTTGCGCTGCTCTCTCAGTAAATATATAAGCCTTAGTTTGACTATAATTTAGCTTATATCCTGATATCATATTTATGTTACTTAAAGCTTCAACTACTGTTTTTCCTTCACCCTTATAAATAATTCTTTTCCCTTTGTCTGAACTGTCATTAGTACTTCTATAAGGTTTTATACAATCTAAATAAATTATAGTTCTTCCTAATTCGTCAACATCGAATATAATACTTGTGCTAAAGGTTACTCTATTAATATCTCTATAGTTAAAACACCCAGTTAATAAAAGAGGCAAAACAATTATAATTAAAAGACTTACTGCACTAAATTTTCTAATCAATTTTTTCCCTCCTAAGTATAACCTTCTTTGATATCCTATCTAATCTACCTCTAAAAAGTACATCTTTAAAACTATACTGCTCTGTACTTCCCATTGGGAATAAAAATGGATATCCAACTGAATCTAATTCACATATTTGAATTATAAATATCAATGAACCTGCAAAAAATCCTGGTAATCCAAAAGCTGCACTAGCTAAAGATATTACTATTGACCAAAAAGATAACGCTCCATGTATCTTAGGGATTAAGAAATAACTTAAAGTACTAAGAGCTATTACAATTATAGTTATCCTTGAAGCTATTCCTGCTCCTACAGCCGCATCACCTAAAATAAGTGCAGATACTATGCTCATTGCACTACCTATTGGGTGTGGTAGCCTTAAACCTGCTTCCTTTATAAATTGGAATGCAAACATCATTACTAATACTTCTATAAATGTTGGTATAGGAACCCCTGCTCTAGATACAGCTAATCTAAAAATAAATAACGTTGGTATCATTGAAAAATGATATGTGATTATTGCTACATATAATCCTGGTAAAAATGCAGCTATAAAAAACGCTATCCATCTTAACACACGATTAAAATTTGTATAATACCTATTTAAATAATAATCATCAGGCATTTGAAAATTTTCTAAAAAGAAATATGGTACTGTAATAACAAACGGTGTTCCATCAACTATTATACCAATTCTTCCTTCTACTAGCTTTGCCGCTATTTCATCAGGCTTTTCAGTATAACCTACAGTATCAAAGAAAGATTTTTGCTTCTTTAAATTAGCTTCTATATAGTTTGTATCTAAAATGAATCTTAAATCTAAATTTTTTATTTTTTCTTTTATTGAGTTAACTAATTCATCTGGTGCTATTCCTTTAATATATGTTATCGCAACAGCTGTGTTAGATTCTTCTCCTAATACTACAGCTTCAAATTTAAGATTAGGATTTTTAAGTTTTCTCCTTATTAGTGCTACATTATCTACAATAAGCTCATTAAATCCTTCTTTTGGCCCTTTCAATACTGACTCTGTTTCCGGTATACCAATACCTCTTCTAGGAAAATTCTTAGCTTCGCAATATATTATTTCTTCAAAGTTTTCATATATTAAAATTGCGTCTCCTTGTAGTACATGCGATATTGCATCATCTACATCCTTTGCCAAGCCAGCCATGTTCATATCAAGGACCTTATCTAAAAGGTCTTGAGGTGTAGTTATTTTACTATCTTTTAACTTTCCAAAACCTCTTAATGGAAGTATTGTATATTCCATTAGCCAAGTTCCATTACATAAGTCATCAATAAAAATTAAAGTTGCATCACCTAATATAGTTTTAATATCTCTATATTTTACATCAAAACAACCTTCAAAATTGTCTTTAATTTTCTTTAGTTTATCCATCTTCATCACCTAAAGATATTATTCCTCTAGCTAGGTTTAATATTCATTTTTTAGCTAATAATAAATAGAGTAAACTTTATATATTGAAAAAGAGAGGTTAAATATGAGTAAATTATCAGCAAAACACTTTGTACTTTTTATATTTGGAGTGACTTTCATATCCTTTAAAACATATTCTTCATTATTTATAGCTGAAGGGGGAAGGGATACATGGATTTATACAATAATAGCATACATAGTCTTTTTAGCTTTTGCTATGTACTTAATTTATATTATGGACTCAAGAAAGACTTATGATTTAACTCAAATTTTCACCTTAGGACTTTCAAAAACACTAGGTAACATACTATTATTTATATTTTCTATAGGACTTTTTTTAGCTGCACTTGAATCTGCAACAGTAGAAGCAAATGCTATAAAAACAAACTTCTTTATAGAAACCCCAGTTTGGTATATATTAATTTTTTTCCTATTACCATCATTTTTTATAATAGGAAAGAAATTTACTACACTACTAATCTTTGTTATATTAACTTCTGGTTCCTTAATACTTAACTTTATAAACCTTTCACTAGTAACAGAAAAATATAAACATATGAAATATATACTACCTGTGTTTGGTAACGGAATTGGAATAGAACTTATAAATACCTCATTATTGATAATTGGCTCTCTTTCTGCTTTTGTAATTGCATTGCCATTTTTAAAATATTTAAATAAAAATAATAAATTAAAAAAACATAGTTTAATAACCTTAGCTATTGTTGGATTTATATGTGTATATTCTATTATTGGAACTCTTGCTACCTTTGGTCCATTAAGAGCTAGCAATATCTTTTACCCTGAATATGTTCAAAGTCAACTTGTACAAATTGGTGGATTCTTAGAATTCGGAGAATTTTTCTTTGTATTTCAAACTGTAATCGGAATGTTTGTTAAATACATAATTGCTACATGTGGTATCTACCTAATTTACGAAAAGCAAATAAAAAGCAGAAAAGCTTTTATAACTATATATTCAATAGCTATATTTATATTTGCTTGCTTTTTATCCCGAAATAATTACACATTATTTAATGTATTAAAATATTATCAATACATTAACCTTGTAACCTTTGTATTAGTACCACTTATAGCATTTTTATCTTTCCAAATAAATGTGCATAAAATAGCTAAAAAATAATTAAAAATACCATATGTATTTTAATTGCATTTATACCATATTATGCTATAATGATAGTGTAATCAAAAATTTGGAAATTCTCTTATAATAAGATAACGTAGTCTTTACCCTTTAAATTCATTTGGGGTGTATAGGTAATTATGTAATTATGGAGATTAACCCAAAGAATTTCTAGGAGGTATTTTAAAATGGAAGATAAGAAGATTATCTGTAAAGATTGTGGAAAGGAATTTGTTTTCACAGTTGGAGAACAAGAATTCTACAAAGAAAAGGGATTTGAAAATGATCCAGTTAGATGTCCTGAATGTAGAAAAGCTAGAAAAGCTCAAAGACCTAACAGAGAAAGAAGATAATTGCATAAAATAAGCCCTAACCTTAATTGGTTAGGGTTTTTTATTATAACAATCTCTCAACTATTTTCTTTACTGATTCAAGCTCTTCAAGATTATCAATCTCAAAAATATCATCTTCATCTATTATATTTACATAAACATCAAGCTTATCTAAATTATCTTTAACTATATCATCCCAATATAAATCGCTGAAGTCTCCTTCTTCTATAACTTTTTCTAATTCCTCTGCTATAGCTTTTCCATCTTCTACACTCCAGTAAGATACTCCACTTAGAATATAACCTTCACCACTTATTATATCTATGCTTTGTACTTTTTTATTATCGTTAAAATTTAATCTCCATTCATTTTTAACATCTTTTTTGTAGGCAGTGAAATAAGTTGAATCTATAACGTTATTATCTATAAAATTTCTATTTATGTATACATCTGCATCTATAACATAAGAGTCTGCTAAATAGTCTTTAACTAAATACATAGTGTATACATTATTGTATACATTGTATTTATCATTATAAACTAACTTTACACCATACTTCTCTTTAAGATATTCAAATTTTTCATTTAGATATCCTGTTACTACTATTATTTCATTTATTCCTTTCTCCTTTAGAAACTCCACTTGTCTTTCTAATAGCGGCTTTTTATTTACCTCTATTAGAGATTTAGGTGTATCTAATGTTAATGGTCTTAATCTTGTTCCCATTCCTGCTGCTAATAAAATAGCTCTCATAATAATTATCTCCTCTTCAATCTATACATTTCCCTTTGTGGTTTTTTTCACCTTAAAAACTTCAAAAATTTCTTTTATATTGCCTGCTGCCATTACAGACCCAAGCATAATACATATACAACATACTATCATCTTTAAATCTAAAGCATTTTTTAATAATATAAATCCAAATATTATAGACCATGCTGAATAAGTTATATTTAAAGCCATAGCCTTTGTAGCTCCAATCTTATGAATTCCTTTATAATAGAATACATATGAGGCCGTTCCTGCTAAAGCTGTTAAAATTATAATAGCTGTTGCTGTTGTTGGAACTACTGACATAGTAAACTTAATACCTTTTACTATCGGTATTATAATTAATCCATAGGTAATTGCAGAAGTTAATTGCCTTATCTGTAGTGATTGCTCTGGTGTTATTTCATCTTCTTTCATTCCATATGCACAAATTACAGCTTCTGATGCCCAGCCTACAACACAAAGTATTGCAAAAGCAAATCCTAGGAGCATATTATTTACTTCTCCTCCTGGAGCATATCCTAAAGCTATAATTCCAGATATACTTATAAATAATCCTAATATTGATATTGGCTTCATCTTTTCCTTCAAGAAAATGTAAGATAATAAAGCTCCTACAGCTGGATATAATGAAGATATTATTGCAGTATATGCTGGTCCTATATACTTAATAGCTAAAAGGTACCCTGTCATTCCTACAGGACCACCTAAAAGTGCTCCTAAAACTATATACCTTCCACTTCTAGTCTTTGCTGCTTTAACTGTCTTTTTTATTCCTCTTTTAAACATCATATATATAGCCATCCATATAGATGAAAATATATCATGTAAAAAAGTACTTACAAAAGGAGCTAAAAATATAGCCTGCTCACTAGAAACAAATTGAGACATACTTAGTGCTATTCCTAATAATACTGTATCTACTCCCCATAATACTCCTGATAATAACCCATAAATCATAACTTTACCTCAATTCCTTAAATAATAAATCTAAATTAGATTTAGCTCTGTTAAATCTGTCTACTCCATAGCTTCCGAAATCATCACCTTCTGCTTCCTTAACCAAAGTCCATACTGCCCATAAAAAGTCTTGGCATATTTTATTCATTAATATTCTTAATCTGCCTTCTCTTCCTGGATTCCCATTAAAGTATAAATTTAAAAATAACTCTTCTTCATCGCTTGTAAAATTACATTCAATAGAATGAGCTGCTAAATCCCACATCTCATCATTTAATCCACTATATTCCCAGTCTATTAAATAAAGTCTTCCATTTATATCTTTTATGAAGTTTTCTGGAACCGTATCATTATGTGATGGTACTAATACCGAACCATGTTCTTTCATTAATTTTTCTAATTCAAAGAACTGTTCTCTTGTTTCTTTATATCCCTCATAATACTGTACAGTATTATCCTTTAATATTTCCTCATATTTTATCAATTCTTCAAACGGATTAAATCTATTAGTCATTTTCATATCTGAACTATGAAGTTCTCTTAAAATAGTAGTAACCAACTTCATATTTTCCTCTTTTTTTGCAGATGCGCCAGTTAATGTTTCTGCTCCTTCTATAAATTTAGTTATTTTTATACCACTATCTTGATTAAAATATAAAGTCTCAGCATTATATCCAAGAATAGATGCTAACTTAGAGTTCTCCATTTCATTGTGTCTACTTATCATTTCTTCTGTTCCTAATCCTGGAACTCTTAAAATATAGCTTTCTCCATTTATTAAAACTTTATAGTTCTTATTAGTCATTCCTCCTGCTGGAATAACATCATTAATATTATTTTTATCCATATCTAATACAGAAGAAACTATATTCTTTATTGTATCTTTTTCAAACTCTAAATCTTTTCTCTTTATTCTTGGGTATAAATAAGATTTAATATAGTTATATTGCTTCTCATTATCTATTTCTCCCCATAATAAATCATCTATCTTTAAACAGTAAACTTTATAATTCCTAGCCATATCTAAAAGCATATATTCATAATTTAAATATGGATTAATATTTTTTTGATATTCTTTAAGCATCATATTAAATAACTTAAATGAAATCTTACTTAGACCAATCATCTCTCCATCAATTCTATTAAACTGATGAACATCCTTTGCCATTTTAAATAAACAATTATTTTCTAACTGAACAAAAGCCTCATCTCCCGACCCACTTTCATTAGTTATCAATAAACAATCTCTATTAATATGATTCAATACTTGTGGAATAGCTATATTCTCGAGAATTAAATCATTTTCTATTAATATGAAATCATCCGTAATATATCCCTCTGCCATAGAAAGAGATTTCATTGTTCCAGTCCATTTATATTTATCATTCTTGACTAAAATAACTCCACTTTCATTTTTTAATTTTTCTTCAAATGCTTTACTATTATATCCAGTTATAATTACAATTTTATTTATTCCCCACTCTTTTAATACTTTAATATGCCTTTCTATTACTAGCATGTTATCTATTTCTAGTAATCCTATTGGAACATCAAATACAGTTTTCCCAGCTGCAAGAATAACAGCCTGTTTAACCTGATACTTTTCATCTTTATTTATTATTAATTTAGTCTCTTTCAATTCTTTTAATTCATTTATTAGTTCTTCATTGCCTTTTTCTGTTATTACATATCTATTGTCGTTTCCTTCACTAATCCTCTCTATTAATCCATTATCGATGGCATCCTTTATTAAACTATTAGCTTTACCTAAAGATACTCCAATTTCCTTAGCTAGTTGTCTTTGATTGATACTTGGTTTTTCACTTAATATCTTTATTACTATATACTTTTCATCCATACCTCTTCCCCCTTGTTCATTTTTTGAACTAATTATATATTAATATATTTTTACAATATATTCAAGTATTTTTAATTTGCTTTATATTAACCATTTTTTCTACTATTAGGAAGTAATAAGTTTTACTCTTAAACTCTATTAGTATTATTCTAACAGTTAACATAATTTTATAATAATATAAAAAACCATATAAACAGAAACTCCAATCAGTATCTGCCTATATGGCTTTTTATTAACTTTACTTTATTCTTTATTATCAGATACAGCTACTTCTGCATCTTTTTGTTGATTATATGTTGGAACAATTTCATGAAGCTTCTCTCTAAGCATCACTTTGTTTCCACTTTCAGCAATCTTCATTATTTCATCAATCTTTAATTTAAGAATATCTAAATCAAAAGTTGAAGGTTTCCCTATAAATATCTTTTTATGCTTTGTTTCTGTAAGACCTTCTTCACTCATTAACAATTCTTCATAAAGCTTTTCACCTGGTCTTAATCCAGTAACCTTTATTTCTATATCTTTACCTGGTTCATAACCTGATAACTTAATTAAATTAACAGCAAGGTCATAAATCTTAACAGGTTTACCCATATCTAATATAAATATTTCTCCACCTTTTGCATAAGCTCCTGCTTGAAGAACTAATTGCGCTGCTTCAGGTATTAACATGAAATAACGTATTATATCAGGATGAGTAAGAGTTACAGGGCCACCCTCTGATATTTGCTTTTGAAATAATGGAATAACTGATCCATTGCTTCCTAAAACATTACCAAATCTAACAGCAACAAAGTCTGTTTTACTTCTTGCATTTAAAGCTTGAACTATCATTTCACAGAATCTCTTAGTTGCTCCCATTACATTAGTTGGATTAACTGCCTTATCAGTGGATATTAATACAAACTTATCACATCCATATTTATCTGCACATTCTCCAACATTTAAAGTTCCTTTAACATTGTTCTTTATAGCTTCACTAGGGTTAAATTCCATTAGAGGTACATGCTTATGAGCAGCTGCATGGAATACAACATTTGGTCTATATTCGGCAAATATTTCTTCCAACTTCTTCTTATCTCTTACAGATGCAATAAGTACATCTTTATCAAGTTCTGGCATGTTTCTACTTAATTCATTTTGTAAATCATAAACAGAATTTTCGTATATATCAAGTATAACAAGCTTTCTAGGCTTGAAAGTTGCTATCTGTCTGCAAAGTTCAGATCCTATTGATCCACCTCCACCAGTAACTAATATAACTTTATCTTTAATATATTCATTTATTCCTTCTTTATCTAAGACAATTTCATCTCTTCCTAATAAATCCTTAAGATCAATATCTCTAACATGTCTTAAATCTATTTGCTCATCAATAGTTTCATAAAAGCTTGGAACTATCTTAACTTTAGCTTTACTTTCCTTACATATATCTAATATCTCACTTTTTGTTTTGGCATCTAAAGATGGCATAGCAAAAAATATAGTTTTTACTCTATTATCCTTAACAGCTTCTACTATTATATTTTTATTACCAATTACCTTTACGCCTTTTATATACTTACCTTTTTTATTAGGATTATCATCAATTAATCCAATAATTTTATACTTTTTATCAGTTGCTCTTCTAAGCTCTTCAATAAGTAAGCTTCCACAAGCTCCTGCTCCATAAATAAGGACTCTTTCTCCATTACCTAAATATATGTTTCCATATAAAGATATTCTTCTAATAAATCTATAAGAAAGTCTTATTCCTAATACAAACGCTGTTATAAAAAAGCAAGATAATATCGTAACTACTCTTGGGATTCTAAATGGCATAAACTCTAAAATTACAAAGTTTATTAATCCTGCAATAAAACACCCTGCAATTCCAAGAATAACTTCATCTATACCTGCTATTCTCCAAATACTTCTATACATCTTAAACAATGCTAGTATTCCGATATAAGAAATCAATATTAATGGTAAATACGTAACATATATATCATTATAAAGTTCATTATAAATTGATCCTAATCTTATATAAAAGCTTATCATATAAGCGATATTAATTAAAATAACATCCATTATTACTAACATAAAAACTTTTAATTTACTATTATTATGTTCCATAATTATTTTCCTTTCACAAAAAGTTTATGTTTTAAATATCAATATACAGATTATATCATATTGAAATATTAAATCAAATATTTATCTATTTTGCTTTTATTATAAACTTCTCTCTATATAACCTTTATTTTCTTCATATCTAGCAAATTTATCTATTTCATTGACATAAAATTATGCAAATTCTATAATTATAATTATGTAAATCATTTTCTAAAATATTGAAATGAGGTGTTTCCATTGGAAAATAATATAGAAAATAAAAAAGTCATATTTAGTGGAATTAAACCATCTGGTGACTTAACTTTAGGTAATTATCTTGGCGCAATTAAAAATTGGGTTAAATTACAAGATCAGTATGATTGTTATTATTGTGTTGTGGATTTACATGCTATCACAGTTAGACAAGAGCCAAAAGATTTAAGAAAAAGAACACTTGAAGTATTAGCAATATATATAGCTTCTGGTATTGATCCTGACAAAAATACTTTATTTATTCAATCTCATGTTCCAGCTCATTGCGAAGCTTCTTGGCTTTTAACATGTAATAGCTATATGGGTGAATTAAGTAGAATGACTCAATATAAAGATAAATCTCAAAAAATGGGTGAATCTATTGGTTCTGGGTTATTTAATTATCCAGTATTAATGGCTGCAGATATATTACTATACAACTCAAATCTTGTTCCTGTTGGAAAAGATCAGATGCAGCACTTAGAGTTAGCTAGGGATCTAGCAACAAGATTTAATAATACTTATAGTCCTACATTCACAATTCCCGATGGATATGTTCCTAAAGAAGGCGCAAAAATTATGGACTTACAGGATCCATCTAAAAAAATGTCAAAATCAGAAGAAAATCCAAATTGCTATATATTAATAATGGATCCCCCTGAAGTTATAAGAAAAAAGATTTCTAGAGCAGTTACGGATAGTATAGGTATAATAAAATACACAGATAATCAACCTGGTGTTAAAAATCTAATAAATATTATTTGCGCTATTAAAAATATAACTCCAGATGAAGTAGTAGAAAGCTATACTGGAAAAGGATATGCCGACTTAAAGAAGGATGTTGCGGATATAATAATAGAAGAGTTAACTCCAGTTCAGGAAAAAGTAAAATCCCTTTTATCTGATAAAAAGTATTTAGAAGATATTTATAAAACTGGTGCACAAAAAGCAAACTATTCAGCAAATAAAGTTCTTAGAAAAATGCAAAAGAAGATTGGTTTAATACCAAGATAGTTATAATAATAAGTAATCAATCTTTATTAATTAGATTGATTACTTATTCATTGAAAGGTGACTCTTATGAAAACATATAAAAAAATATTTAATATATTATTGTTACTTTATGTTATTACTTATCCTATTCTATCTACATATGGTTTATATAGTTCTGATATAATTTTATATTCACTTATACTATTACAAATATTTGGTTTTCTATTTATCTTCGAAGAAAGAAAGTCTATTTATACTATTATAAAAGGTATAACTAAAGATAAGTTGTTTTTGACACTTATTTTACTAAATCTATTAATGTATTTATCTACCATTGTATCTTTAGATATGAGAGTAACAATAACAAATAGTATTAGATTTACAATGTATATTTTTGTTTTTTACTCTATTTCATATAAAGTCAAAGATAAATTTGGAAAAATTATTTTTAATTCATTTATTTCTGTGGCAATCCTTTCCGGATTATATACAGTTGTACAATTATTATACACTAAATACTTAGGATATAAAATAGATAAGACTATAAGAATGCCTTCATTCTTAGAAAATCCAAATAACCTAGGTGCTTATAGTATATTAATATTCTTTATAGTTGTAATGCTCTTAATTTCTACAAAAAAAATAAAATATAAACTTTTTTATGGTGTATGTTCACTTTTATTATTGATAAATATAATGTTTTCACAATCAAGAAATGCATTAATTGCACTTATAATAGGAATTTTTATTATTGCCATTTTATATGATAAAAGATTTCTTATATTATCCTTTATTTTCCCAATAATATTTTTTATAATCCCTGCAATTCGTGCCAGAATTTTTCAGATTTTTGATATGTCGCAAAATAGCTCAAGATTTAATATATGGGATGTTGCCATTTCAATTATAAGAGATAATCCTATTTGTGGAGTTGGTTATGAAAACTTTAGCATTCAATATCCAAGATATATATCAACTAATCCTAATCTAATTGTTAGTGACGGTTATTTACCACTACATCCACATAATGTTTTTCTTAAGATGCAAGCTGAACTTGGAATTATAGGTACAATAATATTTATAGGTTTTGTAATTGTTACAATAATAACTCTCTATAAATTGATTAAATATACAAGTGATACTATCCATCGTTCAGTTATGATAGGTATTTTAGCAAGTTATTTAACATTCTTATTTATGAATCTATTGGACTGTTACTTTAATACTCCTAAAGTGATAACAACAATGTTTATTATCTTAGCATTCGCAAATCATTATAAACTTAATTCAATTAGTTCAAAAAAAAATATATAAAGTATTATAACTACAAATAATGCGAAGCAATATTCTTCACTGAAAAATATTGCTTCGCATTATTTTTTATCTTTATTCAAAATATAATTATTTAGATACATACTGTATCCTAAACATATCCAAAAAATTGTTGCTGCAAAAGAGTTTTGATAAAATATCTCGGTTAAAAACATACTAGTTATTAATAAAACTCCTATAATTACAGAAATAATATTTGTAGTATAAAAATCTTTATTATACTTATCACCTTTAAAGAATACCTTAACTGCTCCATAAGCTAGTGATATTATTAATACACACATTATAATAACTGCTATAATACCACCACTTAATAACATATGTATAAATCCATTATGAACAGTTTTTTTAGCTAAGGAAGATCCTGGTGTTAATTCATTAGCTTTAACAGGTATATTTCTATCACCAAATCCAAAAACAGGTGAAAACCTACCTAATCTTAAGCCATCTTTCCATAAAACCATTCTTCCATTAGATGAAGTTAAGTCATTTCTTTCTATATCAATACTCTCGCTTTCATTCCCTACTTCATCTTTTAATTTATTTATAGAGTTTGGAATAATAGATAACACTTTTCTAGTTGGCGCTTCAGATATTAGTAATAATCCAGATACAACAATTGATATAAGAATTGCTGTGCACCTTCTCAATATGTCTTTAGTAATTTTATTTCTTAATAGGTAATCAAGTAGTAGATATCCTAATACTATACTGCTAAATAAAAAACCTATCATTCCTCCTCTTGATGCTGTTAATATCATAAAAATATATTGTATTACAATATTAGATATTATAAAACTTAAACTTTTATATTTTTTATTTATTAATACAATTACTGAAGCTAACATTGAAATTATAGATATTACAGCTGCTTGATTTGGATCAACATATATTCCCCAAAGTCTTGCATAATAATATCCTATAGGAATAACTGCTCCGTCAACCCTTTTAACCCAATACACTATATTTAGTAAAAATATAATTAAAGAAGTTAATGATAATATAATTGTTAAAACTATAATTAACTTGCTTATTTTAATTATATCTGAATCAACTTCATCTTTACTTTTCCATGACTCACTCCTAAACAACACAAACATCATAATTATTTGCCATATTAAAGTCTTTGTATTTCCTATTAAATTTGAATTACTATTTATAAAAATAGTAATAATATATGATATTAAAAAAGCATATATAGAAAACTGTGTAACTTTATTTATATATCCTCTCTTATCAAATATATTCTTTAATACCAATACTCCTCCCCAAAGTATTATAGGTAAAGAGAAATAACCTGTTATATATTGTCCAAATGTTAGTGAATGAAGTAATGTCCAAAGAATAAATACTAACTTATAATAAATACTATCTTTAAAATTTTTCAAATTCAATACCCTATTGATGACATTCATCCATATACTCCTTTAATTTATAAAATTGTGAGTTTACTAACTAAAGACAACTAAATAAACTTAGTTGTCCTTGCTGATTTTAGTTCTCATATTTAAAAGCTTTGAAGTCTGAGATACTCCAATAATTTTTAAGGCTACCCTTACCATTGAAGCTTTTTTGCTTTTAATTCCTTCTAATAAGTATTTATTTGCTTTTAATTCAGCAATTAAATCTTTTCTAGCAATTCCTTTATACATAGCACATTCATTTAATGCTGCAATATAATTATGAGCTATACGTGTTCTAAGAAAGTTTTTAATATCTTGTGAATAATTATTGTTTCTAATTCTATCATAAATACATTTACTAATAATAATCTTATCTAATACTTTTTTACTATTTAACATTCCAGTTATAGATTCTGGATTTCCTACTCTATAATTATATAGTGGATTCATTATTGTTGTAAAACTTTTTGCTGAACATAAAATTCTTGGAGTCCAATCCTCATCTTCATGATATATTCCCTCAGTAAAAAATATATCGTTATTAATTATAAGCTCTCGCTTAGCAATAAATCTTACCGCAGCATAGCTTACATCCCCTAAATTTTCAACGTATTTATATGGTTTAATTGTTAAATCATCCTCTTTTTTGAACCCCTGATAAAAAGAAATATTTCCATCTGGTGACACTTTTTTATAATTTCCTATTATTATATCTTTATCTTCTTTAATTTTATTTAGAATTACTTCTATACTATCATTTTCTATATAATCATCACTATCTATAAACCATATGTATTCCCCTCTAGCTAATCTCAATCCAGTATTTCTAGCTGCTGATAAACCACCATTTTCCCTATGCTTAACACTTATATATTCATATTCTTTTGAATACTTATCACAGATTTCTCCACTATTATCTTTAGAACCATCATCTACTAAAATAACTTCTATCCCATCCCTATAGGCAAATATAATACTTTGTATGCATTCGTCTAAATATTTTTCAACGTTATATACTGGTACTATAATAGAAAGCTTAATATTACTATTCATATTTCCTCCATATAAATTATCTATTATATTGTTTTAAACTATTACTTAGTATAGATATATATCCTAAGAATACCCAATAAGTTGTTGCTATAAATGAATTTTGATAGAAAATTTCTGTTAAGAACATAGATGCTATCAATAAAGATACAATTAATAATGAAATAATACTAAATATATAATAATTCTGCTTATATCTATTTTTCCCAAAGAAAATTACAATTGCTTTTATAGCAATTATTCCTATAAATATCATCATTATTATTGTTGCCATCAATCCACCAGATAATAACATATGGATAAATCCATTATGAACATATTGTTTTTCTAATGAAGATCCTGGTGTTAATTCTGCAGCTTTTAAAGGTATATTCCTATCTCCAAATCCAAATATAGGTGAAAATTTACTTAATCTTAGTCCATCTTTCCATAAAGTTAATCTTCCATTTGATGATGTTGCATCAGGTCTTTCAACCGTTACATTACCTAAATGCTCTCCACTCTGTATCCCCGTTGTTTGATGTATATATTGCTGTGTCTTAACAGTAGCTTTTGGAATATAGCTTAATAGCTTTCTTGATCCATCAAAACTTATTACAATTCCAGCAGTAATTATTATACCTATTATTAAAGATATAATAGCTCTTATAGCATCATTTCTAAAACTATTTCTTAATATATAATCAAATAATAAATATCCTAATCCTATTAAAACAAATATTAAGGCTATTTCGCCTCCTCTTGAACCAGTTAAAATTATAAATATATATTGAATAATAATACTAATTGTAAGAAATATCTTATTAAATACTTTTCTTTGAACAATTAATACTACCGAAAGAATTAACGCTATTAACGCAACACTACTAGCTTGATTCGGATCAACATAAATTCCCCATAACCTCGCAGCGTAATATCCTTGTGGAATTAACTTTCCATCAACTCTTTCTGTAAAATATGAAATATCTAAACAGAACATTACTATAGCTGATATAGAAATAATAAATATTATAACAACTAGAACCTTAGATATAATATTAATATCTCTATAAACCTTCTTATCTTTATCTGAGTATTCAGTTATAAATAGTACTAATGTCATTATAGAAGCCCAAATTAATGTTTTAGTATTTCCAACTAAATTTAAGTTTCTATTAAATATAATAGTTATAACATAAGAAGCTAAAAATGCATAAATTAGATACATAAGTATTTTAGATATTCTAGCTTTATCATTAAATATATTTCTTATAAGTAATATACCACCCCATAATAATACTATAGGAGATAAATACCCTGTATATCTTTGTCCAAAACTAAAGTTATGTACTAGTGCCCATAATAAAAAGAAAATTTTAAAATAAACACTATCTCTTAATATTCCTATATTATAAATATCCTTTATTTTATTCATATGTTTACTCTCCTCTTTAGACTTATCTATATAATAAATTCCTATATTTAACTTTAATAATATACATCATTCTACTAATAATTAAAACTATTGAAGGATACTTTAATGATAGTTTTAATAGTCTCATCATTAAGCTTAAATTATTTGTTGAAGTAATAATATTATTGTATTTGTAAATTGAGTTCTTCAAGTATCTAATTTTCTCTTTATGAGTTAAATTACATCCATTATTGTTTAAGTCTATAAAACACGAATACATCCATTTTATAAATAAATTATTTAATTCTATATATTCATTTTTATTTAATCCACTTAATTTAAAATACTCTACACTTTTTTTATACATTAAATGCATTAAATCTAGCTTATTTTCTCTAAATCTAAACGTAAGATTATTTTCTATTTTCATCCAATAGTGATAATAACATTTATTACTAAATATAACTTTATCACAATACCTCAAATACATTAAATTAAATATTAAATCTTCTCCTAAGCTAATATCTTTATCCATAAAAATATTATTATCAGTTATTATACTTCTTTTATATAACTTATTTATTGGAGAATTTATATATGTTCCATTTAATCTATTTAAAACATTTATAGCAATATTCTTTTTATCTTTGGCTTCACAATAATCAAAAGTTTGTATGCTAGTATTTATATTTCCATCTCTCTCAATATCTAAATATAAACCTGTAATAACCATATCTACATTATGTTCTTCTAATAATTTCAAAGTATCTTTCAACATATTTTCATCAATAAAATCATCTGAATCAACAAACTGTATATATTCACCTTTTGCATTTCTAATTCCAATATTTCTACTCTCTGATACCCCATAATTCTTATTATCTATAAAAATTATTCTACTGTCGTTCTCAGCATATTTTCTAATAATTTCTGCGCTACCATCACTAGAACCATCATTTATAACAATCACTTCTAATTCTTTATAACTTTGATTTAATATGCTTTCTATACATCTCCCAATATACTTTTCAGTATTGTAAACAGGAACTATTACACTTATCTTTGGCATTTCACTCTCACCCCATATAAAATATGATCGACTATTTATTTCTTATTTAAATCAAATTCTTTTATATTTTTTATTATCATATATCCTGAAATCCCTAGAATTATTAGGATTATTCCCCATCTTACAAAGAAATTATTAATAAATATATAGGTAATTAAACTTGTAATAGCTATTGCTCCTATTCCTATTAAATTAAATGTAAATGGAAAATCTGTATGTTTATACTTAACTTTTACTAAAATAAAATGCATAAAGAATAATACTATATATGCACATAATGTAGACACAGCTGCTGCATACATTCCATACTTAGGTATAAATAACCAATTTATAGCTACATTTATAATCGCAGCTGTTATAGTTCCCACTGCAATAAATTTAGTTTGTTTTATATAAAATTGATAATTTGCTGGGAATGTATATAAAAACACAAAATAGTATCCTGCTATTATTATTGGTAATAAAGCCATTCCACTCCAATATTCTTTTGGTGAAAATAACCTTAGTATATCTGGATACCCCAAGATAAACATTATAGTTAACGCTGTAAATACAGCTATATAAATTGCAGATACCTTTTTCATTTCTTTTTTATTTCCTGATTTTAAAGTATCATAATACCAAGGTACCCATGCACTATTAAGTGCTAGTTGTATTGTATTTATTAAAGCTCCAATAGTGTATGTAAACCCATATATACCAACTACGGCTTCTGTAGTAACTTTTTGTAGCATTAACTTATCAGCTTGATTTAATATTAAGTGAGATAAATTATGAAAAATTAGTGGTAATGCTATTGGTAAACAGAATTTCCAATGCTTTAAGCTAACAAGCTTCTTACCTTTTCTCATAATTCCTATATAAAGTATTATTCCCACAGATACAGTTGCAATTGCACCACCAAATATTCTTCCTGCATACTTATCACTATCCATAGAAAGTATTAAAACAATTGATAAAACAATATTTATTACTGTAGTAACTGCTGAAGTAAATAGATATGCCTTATGATTTCTTTCAAAAGTAAATACTGAGGTTACAAAGCTTATTACAAAAGAGAAGAAACTTTCAAATAATAAAACTATTATTATAGGTACACTAAGTCCTAATAATGATTCTAGTCCATTTCTAAATATTAAAGTACTAATTCCAATAAAAAAGAAACTTATAGTACCTAGAAATAAAGTACTAGATAAATACTCTTCATACTCTTCTTTGCTCAAATTAGCTTTTGCACTTCCTATTGTCCCATTTATTCCTATACCTATTACTATTGCAAATATAGCGCTCCATGTTGAATAAATAGTAATTATACCAAATTCATTTGTTGTTAATAAATTCGTAAATATTGGTGTTGTAAAGAAATTTACACCTTTCAAAATAAATGTACCTATTGTGTACCATATAGCTGAATTTAACAACGTGTTACCTTTTAGCCATTCTTTTACTCTCATTTTTACTCTCCTAATTTAATCTTAAATAAAAGGCTGTTGCAAAATTTAGTGCACAGCCTCTCTTTTACTTTTATTAATTACAATCTATATACATTAAAATTCAACCTTAATTATTATAATTTTAATAGCACTATAACTTTAGATAATAATATTATTCCTTAAGTATGTATAACTTATTATATTATTTTAAAATTCCCTGCCTCTTCAACTCATCTTTTATCTGAGTTGTTGAAACACCTTCTGTTCTTGGCAGATACACAACTTCACAGTAATCCTTTAAAAAGTCAAACTTTCCTTCCCAGTCATCTCCCATAACAAATACATCTATATTATGTTCTTTTACATCTTCTATTTTCTGTTCCCAAGTATTTTCTGGAATTACTTCATCTACATATCTTATAGCTTCAACCATAAGCTTTCTTTCCTCATAACTAAAATAAGCCTTTTTATTTTTAAGCTTATTAAATTCATCACTTGAAATTGCAACTACTAAATAATCTCCTAATTCTCTAGCTCTTTTTAATATATTTATATGACCATAGTGTAATAAATCAAAAGTACCGTAAGTTATAACCTTTTTCATCTAGTTAACACCTCTTTAATTTTTTATTATGTAAATGACCTTACATATTGTTTTCTATCCAATCTACTACTCTGCTACTTGCATTTCCATCATCTACGCAACCTTGCTCTTTTAAAAACTTATCAACCTTATCTAAATATATTTCTTTATCAAACCCTTCAATGTTTTTAATAATTTCTTCTTTTGACTTCGAAATTAGAAAAGGTAACTTTTCTAATTCAAAATAAAAACCTCTATCATCTCTATAATTTCTTATATCACTAGCATATATAAAGCATGGCTTTTTAGTTAGCATAAAGTCAAACATAGATGAAGAGTAGTCAGTTATTAATATATCTGTAGCGACTAATAACTCCTGCATATCTGGATAGAATGATGCATTTAATACGTTATCAGAATTAAAGTTTAACTCTGTTGATTTATGAAAAACATTTGGGTGAAGCCTTATTAGCATAACATATTTTTCAGAAAATCTTTTATTAAATTCTTGTACGCACTTTTCATAATCAAATTTATAGACCTCTATATTATTGTCTTTTCTAAAGGTCGGTGCATACATAATAATTTTTTTGTCACTCTCAATATTAAAGAAGGATTTAACCTTTTTTGAAGTTTCTTTAATATTATTAAAGAGTAAATCATTCCTTGGTACTCCACACTCTAACACTTCTCCATCATACCAAAAAGCATTTCTATACATATTCGTGTTAAACTTAGAATTAGATATAAAAATATCTGCATTTTCAGAGTCTTTTTTTGCATACTTTACATAACTCTTATTTAATGCATACTCGGCATCCTTTTCTATCTTCTTAAGAGCTATTCCTCCATGCCACGTCTGGATATATAACTGATTTTTCCTTTTTCTAGTATAATAGTTTTTTCTTGAGTTATCAATCCATATTTTAGCTGTAGCTAACTCTTTTATAGCGTCAAATGTTCCATACTTAACCAATCTTATCTCTGTAGGAAATTCTCCACTTTTTTTCATATCGCTAACAAGCCAAACTATATCATAATCAAGTTTTCTCTTTATGCATTCCATTGCTATATACTTAGCATTATCAGAAAACCCTCTTCCATAATAACTACAAATAACTATCTTATTTTCACTTATTGGAGATATGGAAGACATCATCCAATAAATTCTATTTATTGTATTATCGTATGCCCATTTAGAGCCATCAATTATCATTTCAGCAATTTTAGAAATTCCTTTATTCCTCTTTATGAGGTTTTTTAGCTTACTCATATCACTCCTCCTAGAGCTCTCTGTTTATGCTATTATCTATAAAGATACCAATATTAATTTATTATACGTTTAAGCTATAACTATTGTCAAGAAACCTCAGTTATTATGGATTCTCTCCTAACATTGGATAGTATAATTATAAAAAGCCTAGAGAGTTTTATCAACTATCTCTAAGCTTTAATGATATGATTAAACCTATTCTCAAAATAAACTTAAGGTT
This sequence comes from Clostridium sp. NSJ-49, assembly GCF_014287725.1. NCBI lineage: Bacteria > Bacillati > Bacillota > Clostridia > Eubacteriales > Clostridiaceae > Clostridium > Clostridium sp. NSJ-49. Next base: position 40,171 of record NZ_JACOOP010000027.1, read on the forward strand.
TAATTTATATTATTCCTTAAATACAACCTTTTTATATAAAATAAAATTCCAACAAGTAATTAATATCATTGATATAAACTTAGCTACAATACTTTTAACTCCTACATTAGATAAAATCACAATAAACTGAGAAGAAAAAGTTATATTAAAAATAAATAAACCTATATATAAAACTAAGCTCTTAATAGATCTTGTTTGTGATTTAAAAGCCCAAAATTTATTTAATAAATAATTAATAATTGTAGAGATAATTACTGATGAAATATTTGATATAAATATACTCATTCCTATAATCTGAAAAATAGTAAATAACATTAATTCACAAAGAGCACTTGTACCTCCAATAATTATATATTTACTAAATTGAATAATGTTACTTTTACCTTCAATAATCTTTTTTAACATTTTACTCTCTCCCTATTTATCGTATAAGTTACATTAATTCTAAAACCCTTTCTAACAATAAAAAGCTCCTATTATTAATCTAAACTACTTTTAACTATATATATCGGCCTATTCTTTGTTTCAGTAAATGTTCTAGCAACATATTGACCTAATATTCCCATAAAAAACATTTGTAATCCAGATGTTAATAATATTACACATATAAGTGTTGGAAATCCTGCAACAGCTTCTCCGAATATAAGAGTCTTTATTACTATTATTATCATATAAATGAATGCTATCATACAAAGAATTATTCCAGTAAAAGATGAAATTTTTAATGGTAAATCTGAAAAAGATATTATTCCATTTAATGCATATGTGAATAACTTCCAAAAACTCCATTTAGATTCACCGCTATTTCTATCTTCTACTTCATATTCAATATAATGAGTCTTAAACCCAACCCAGGAAAATATTCCTTTAGAAAATCTACAACGTTCTGGTAGCTGAATAATTGAATCAACAACATTTCTCCTAAGAGTTCTAAAATCACTTGCTGATTTTACAAACTCAATCTCTGAAATACGATTAATTAAATTATAAAAACTATTTTTAAAAAATGTTAGTACTTTACCTTCTTTACGCATTTGTTGATAAGCTGCAACCATATCATAATCTTTATTGCTTTCTAAAAATTCAATCATTTTTGTTAAATATTTAGGATTTTGTTGTAAATCTGCATCTATTATGCTTACATAATCACCAACACTTTTTTTCAGCCCTGCTAATAATGCTGCTTCCTTACCAAAATTTCTTGAAAAGTTAATAACCTTAACGTGTTTTTTATCCTCATTATAAATCTGTTCTAATTTATAAAATGTATTATCAGAACTTCCATCATTAATAAATATTAATTCTATGTTATCCCAAAAATTTATCATTGTTTTCTTAATAGTATTATAAAAAATATCTAAATTATTTTCCTCATTAAAGCAAGGAACCACTATAGATATCACCATAATATTCACCTCTTTTTTAGCTACTAAATTATTAATTAGATAGTCTATACTACTTATGGTAATTTAAACTTAATTTCTTATTCCAACCTTACAAATATTTTGCCATTTATAATTTTTATTGAGTTTCCATTAGGGTACTTATCCATTTCTTCTATAGCTTCTTTATTTTCTATATAAATTTCACTATTAGTGTCAATTTCCTCATATGAATATCCAAGATAATTTGAAATAGTTTGAGCTCGTGAATAAGAATAAGTATTTAAATGTGAAGAATTCCCACCATATCTAAATCCTAGATCAGACCACCTAGATTTAAATGTTTTATCCGAAATTACTCTACCAACAAAATATATATCCATATCTTGATTATAATTATCTATTGATTTTATTCTAGTATACATAGTTTCATAATAATTCTCTAAAATTCTATTTTCATAATATACTGCTCTATAGTTTACATTACTTTGCCAAGAATAATTTAATATAGCCACTAAAATAATTACTATTCCTAAAAAGTTTAATAATTTATTAATATACGAAGATGAATTAATTTCTAAGTTATAATCACTTGTAATAATGGCTAAATAAAATATACAAACAAATGCCATTTGCATCAGCGTATATATTCGTCCATTTGGAACTAATATTACTATAGAATCTATAGATATTGGTAATATTATTAATAATACTAATACTAATCCTATTAAACTTAAATTTTTCTTTTGAAAATTCTTTTTAGTTATCAATAAAAAATTAACAAATGTAATTATATACATACCCAAAAACGAATATCTTATTATTCTTGTTCCATTTATTTCGTTATAATTACTAAAAGGCATTTTAATTAATGTTTTATATATATTTTTTATTTGTTCTGGCAATAACGTTAAATCTATTTTTCCCATTTCATCTATTCCCTCATAGGAACTAAGACTTATGTTATTTGTAAATAAAAAATATTCTAAAAACAATCTATATAATACATATCCTACCAGTAAAGCTGAAAAGAATTTAATTCCCTTTAAAACTACTTCTTTAAATGTAAACTTTTGATTTATACACATTTTTATTAGTATTATCACAAATATAGATGCAGTTAATGGATAATACCCTTGATAAATCCCTAATGAAAATGCAAATAAAAATGTACCTAAAAAATACCCTATAATTTTATATTTATAAATAAGGTAAATTCCTAGAACAGCAAAAAATATAGCTAATGCATAATATCCTACTGTAAACGTAAATAGCATCGTACTTGCTATAGCAGGAAAAACTACAGTAATTCCACCTATTAAGATACAATTCCATTTGTTTTTTATATCAAAAATTTTAATTATTATACATGATGTAACTGCTAATGTTAACACAGAAAATAGTCCAATAAATATTGGCACATTATAATTTCCCCATATTTCTCCTACAAAGTTTCCAAACTCCTGTAAAAACCATCTTCCACTACTCGTTCCTGTTCCATATCCCCAAGGTGTCATAGCAATATTATCAAAAATATTTAAATTATTTGTGAATAGATATATATATGAAAGTATTCCAAAAAATATTGATGATAAAAAACAAGCAACTGTATTTTTATTACTTACAAAAGAATTTAATTCACAAATAAAAGTTTTTATTTTAAATTCTAGTTTATTTATCATTTTTTCCTCCTAAATTTAATTTCTATAAGCTTTTAAGTAATTTCTTTAAATTCAATTTATATTCTGTAAATTAAGTAATCCTAGTAAATCTCTTTAAAAAAGCTTTACTAGGATGTTTAAAACTATTTTTGAAGCTTATAAAAGATGTAAAACCTTTTAGGTTTCTCTTTAAACTAATTATTTTATTATTGGGTAGTTGAATTTCTTATTTTTTCTTATCCAAAACGGTAATTTTATTAACCCATATAGAGTTCCCCATCCGTATGATATATGAAGCAAAAAGAATATTATAGGTAATAATAAATATGAAATATGTTTTTTCTCTTTTAAAATAGAGAAGATAGTATTAACTATATTAAAAGCAAAATAAACTACTAACAATAATACTAATGGTAGTGAACTAATTGTAAAACTTCCAATTACAGTTACTATAAGTGCTAATACAAATAATAACGGAATAAAGTGATATATTGAGAAACACTTAGGCGATACCCCCATAGTTAATCCTATCCAATAACCATTTAAGTATTTTTGTTTCATCATCTTTGATAAACTATTTCTAGCATGATGATAAGATTTTATAGTTGGATCTAATAAAAACTTATATCCTGCTTCCTTCATTCTATAATGCATCTCATTATCTTCAGTTCTGGCTAATCTTTCATCATAGCCACCAACTTTTTTAAATGTCTCTCTTGAATAAGCAGCATGAGCAAGCGTACTTACATACTCTTCAGTTTCTTGTCTTCTATAGCTGGCTATACCACTTCCAAAGATAGATTTTTCAGCTATAAGAAGAGTCTTCTGCCAAGAATTATCTTCATCTATTATACTTATTCTATGTCCTCCAACAACCTTTTCACCAGCTGCTATTCTCTTAACATTCTTACTTATAAAATCTATAGGTAATGATGAGTGAGCATCTACTCTTAATATTATATCACCAGTACTTTCCTCTAAAGCAACATTCCACCCACAAGGTAATATCTTCTTTGGATTGTCTAATACGCTTATTTTTGAAAAGCTCTTAGATGAATTTTTAAACTTCATCATTACATCTTTTGTATTATCACTTGAATTGCTATCAACTAAAATTATCTCTATATCATCATGGTTATAATCCTGCTTTTCAAGGTCTTTCAAAAGATTTTCTAGTTTATTTCCTGCATTATATGCTACAACTATAAAAGAAACCTTCATCTGTTTTTCCCCTCTCTACTAACTGTCTGCTGAATTTGAGCTACGGTTTTCACCTAACCCTAAAACAGCTCCAACAGTTCTTAACATAATTTTAAAATCATATAAAGCTGTAAAATGCTTAATATAATTCAAATTATATTTCATCTTTAAAGGTAATACCTTATAAATATAATCATTATCAACATTGCTGCTATTGTCTAGTATCTTTTCTTCATCTTTAAACTCTATACTAGCTTCTGATGTTACTCCAGCAGGTAATAATAATGTTGCTATCATTTCATTAGTATACTCCTTAACAAACTTTGGAACTTCTGGTCTAGTTCCTACAAAGCTTAAATCACCTTTTAAGATATTAATTATTTGAGGTAGTTCATCCAATCTATATTTTCTCAAAAACCTTCCTACCTTTGTAACTCTAGGATCATTTTTAGATGTAACTTGAGTTCCTAATTTTTCAGCATTTACAACCATAGTTCTAAACTTTAATATTTTAAATTCTCTTCCGTATTGAGTCACTCGTACTTGCTTAAATAATGCAGGTCCTTCAGACTCACTCTTAATAATTATAGCTAATACAGCCATTATAGGTAAAAGTACTATAGTTCCAATAGCTCCGCCAACAATGTCAAAAAGCCTTTTTAAAATTAATTGACCTTTTCTTTCTGATAGAATATCATAATATTCCTTTACCTCTGGATTTTTCATAAATTCAGGCAAGCTGTCGTATTTTTTCAATGACATATTCTATCCTCTTTCTACTTCATTAAATTTATCTATAACATATTTTACTTGCTCTTCAGTCATAACACTATTTAGAGGTAATGTTATTTCATTTTTATACATGTCATAAGCATTTGGATAGTCTTCCATTTTAAATCCTAAGTTTTTATATGCAGTTAGCATTGGTAATGGCTTATAATGTACATTAGTAGCTATACCAAATTCGGCTATCTTTCTAATAAATTCATTTCTATATTCTACATCTTTTCCTAATAATCTAAGTAAGTATAAATGTCCACTTGAATTTTTGTCATTATCATAATGATTTAAAACAGCAACATTAGGATTATTTTCAAAAGCTTTATTATACATCTCTATAAGCTTTCTTCTATAAGCTAATATATCTCCATATCTAGATAATTGAGCAAGACCTATAGCTGCATTTATATCAGTCATATTACATTTATAAGCAGGCTCTAAAATATCATACTCCCATGCTCCTACTTTATTTTTAGATAAAGCATCCTTTGTTTGACCATGTAAAGATAATATCATATATTTTCTATAAATTTCTTCATTATCTATACCTTTAATATTTCTCCAAGTAACCGCTCCACCTTCAGATGTTGTAAGATTTTTTACTGCATGAAAAGAAAAGCTAGTAAAGTCAGCTACTTCTCCACTCATCTTACCTCTGTAGTTAGCTCCAAAAGAATGTGCTCCATCAGCTAAAACAACTACTCTTCCAATAGCTTCTTGAATCTCATTATTTGCTTTAAATAAATGCTTTTTACTATTTACTACTTGGAATAATTTATCATAATCACACATTACTCCAGCTAAATCTACTGGAATAATAGCTTTTGTTCTCTCATTTATTAAACTTCCTAAATTTTCATAGTCCATCTCAAAAGAATCTTTTGCAGTATCCACTAATACTATCTTTGCCCCAACATGATGGATAACACTAGCTGATGCAGTATAAGTATAAGCACAGGTTATTACTTCATCGCCTTCTTTTATACCTAACAATCTCAGTGTCATTTCCATTGCGGCAGTAGCAGAATTTAAACAAACAGCCTTTTCAGTATTACAATACTGTGCAATTTTATCTTCAAATTCCTTTGTTTTAGGTCCTGTTGTTATCCAACCAGATTTTAATACTTCAACTACATTGTCTATCTCTAATTGAGTTATATCCGGTGGTGAAAAAGGTACGTTCATAATATTTCCTCCTATATTATTGATTAATTAAATAATCTATAATATTTTATTATTCAAATTAATTACTATATTAAATACTTTTATTTTAGTATTAAAACCGTACTTTTACAATATGTAGTTTGAAAATATACTGTAAATATTGAATATACCTTTAATAATTTATATATCTATCCTATATTCTATATATGATTTTTCAAAATCCACTATAATATCTCCATGTCCACACCTTTCTGACTCCTCAGGAAGCTTATTGTAATCTCCATAAATATAACTTAAATATTGGTGATACTCCTTAGGTATTGGTATACTAACGTTTTCAAAGTCTATATTTATACTCTCTTTAAATATTTCCTTTTTATATACTCTTCTATCATAAGGTCCTGTTAATATTTCTCCACAATAATCACAATTATTAAAATCATATTTATTAATTTCTCTAGCGAGATATTTCTTGAATTTATTTACAGTTCTATTTCCAATTAATCTTTTTCTAAGAAAGCCCTTAATACTACTAGTTAAAAATCTATTAATTATTTCTCCTTTATTACTCCTATCATTTGGACTAATATATAATACATATGGAATATAACATAGCCCCTTATATATATTAATTAATATCTTTTGTTTTATTTTAGATAACTTTAAATTTGGAATTGGCGTGATGGGGAATATATCCATACATATTCCATAATGACACTTCATATGCATTAAATTCTTATCCATAGATGTAGTATTATTTAATCTTATTTTGCTATATGGATTCCAATAATACTTATCTGTTTCTGAGTTTTGCAAAAAAAACCTTTCATCAAGCTCATTTTTACATACCTCTTCAAACCTTTTAAAATCATTCCACCTCATAGATATATCTATATCATCATCCCAAGGAATAAAACCACCATGCCTAATTGCACCTAGAGCCGTTCCCCATGTTGCAAAATATTCTATATTATATTTTTTACAAATTATATCTATTTCCTTATATATTTCCAACTGTGTATATTGTAATCTTTTCAAGTCAAAATCTCTTTCCATAACTATAAACTACTCCTTTAATATATTACTATCTATAAAATTACTATATTAATATGAAGTTAGTCTGTATATAATGTGCATTAGCCCTGCAGTTAAAAATTGGAAATACGTTCAAAGAATATTATCTTAAACTATTATTATTTATTTTATGTTAGTTTTATATATCTCATATGATTTATCAAAGTCTACTATAGTATCACCATGTCCACCTCTTTGTGATTCATCAGGCATCTTCATATAATCACCATAACATTGACTTAGATACTTATCATACTCTTTAGGAATAGGTATCTTAACATTTTCAAAAGGTACTAAAATACTCTCATCGAAAATTTCTTTCTTATATATCCCAGTATTTCCAGCTTCAGAAAATATCTCTTCATAATATTCAGATTTATTAAGATCATACTTAGTTATTTCCTTTAACAAATATCTTTTTATACCTGTAATTCCTTTGTTAGGTATAAGCCATTTCTTTAAAGCTTCTAACATTCCCTTAGGAATTATTCTTATTATCTTTGCAACTTTAGAATCTTCATTTGGATTTACATATAATATATATGGAATAAATCCCAACCAAATATAAATAGACCTATATGTCTTTTGCTTAAATCTTGATAATTTTGAATTAGGTACCGCTACTATCGGAAAGATATCCATACATATACCCCAATGACATTTTAAGTGAGTTAATCTTTTATCCATAGAGGTTGTATTATTTATTCTCAATTTATTGTACGGATTCCAAAAGTATTTATCCGTCTCAGCATTTTGTAAAAAGAATTTTTTATCTAATTCACTTTTACAAACTTCCTCAAATTTTACATAATCATCCCATTTCATAGATATATCAATATCATCATCCCATGGAATAAAGCCTTTATGTCTAATAGCTCCTAGGGCTGTTCCCCATGTTCCAAAATATTCTATATTATATTTCCTACAAATACGATCTATTTCTTTAAGTATTTCTAACTGTGTATTTTGTAATCTCTTCAAATCAAAATCTCTCACTTTTTAAAACTCCTTATACTTAAATATATTTCATTAACTATTTCACATTATATTACAATATTTATAATAGTAAAATATATTTTAAAAATAGTTTATTATATATTAATTCTTATAAGTAATTGATAAAAATAAAATTCAAATATATTATTTAACAAATAAAAAAGGTGGATTATCCACCTTTTTATTATCCTCTCCAAGAACCATCAGCTTCTAAGAAATATTGCTTTCCATCAACAGTAATCCATCCAGTAGCCATAACTCCATTAGAATATAGGTAATACCAAGTTCCATTTACTAATGTCCATCCTGTTGCCATGCTTCCACTACTTGGGTACATATAATACCATTCATCTCCAACCAATGTCCATCCTGACGCCATACTTCCACTACTTGGATACATATAGTACCATTTACCACCATCAGAAACCCAGCCATACATAGTTTCTCCATTATTATCTAAGTAATACCATTTACTATCTGCTAAAGTCCATCCTGTTGCCATTGATCCACTACTTGGATACATATAGTACCATTTTCCATCAACTAATGTCCATCCTGTTGACATTCCTCCACTACTTGGATACATATAGTACCATTTTCCATCAACTAATGTCCATCCTGTTACCATAATGCCTGTTGTTGTATCAAAATAATACCAATATCCATCAATAAATTTCCACCCTTTACATACAGCACCGTTTCCATCGTAATAGTGCCACTTATTATCAATAATTTCCCATTGATTTATAAATCTTGGAACTACCTCAAATTTACCAGTATTAATAAAACTAATATTATTAGCCTTTATATATGCTCTATTAGCCCATTCATAACTACCATGGAATGTTACTAAGTTTCCATTTGAATCATAAATAGATGTATTTCTTTCTGGATATATCTCTAATGTATTTACACCATTAATAACCTTTTGTGTTTTATTAGTTACAATTGCAGTTGTGCCTGGATATCCTCCATAACCACTAACTGAGCCATTAACTTTATAAAGTAAATTATTATTATAATCTCTTACTTCATTATCTCCAGTAAACATTATAATTTGATAAGCATTAAAATCCTTCAAATTATTTATATTCTCTCCAGATAAATACATATCAGCTCTGAATGCATAAGAAGCTGCTTTTTCTCCCCAGAAAGGATCTGATGCATATTTTATATTAGCACCCATATTTTTATTACCTAAGAATCCACCAAAATATCTCCAGTCAGATGGATCAGCATATCCTTTTGAAATATAATAATTACAAAACTCTATTATGCTATCTCCAACAGTCTTAAAATAGTTAGCAGATTGACCTGGACTTGAGTCAACAGCATTCATACCAAAAATATTATTTTTTGTATGAGCTATACTAGATTCACCCCATCTTGATTCATTAATACCTACACCTAACGCAAGTAATGCATTTACTCCATAAGAGTTTTGTGCATTAATAAACGCATCTCCTGTACCTCTTAATTTACTTGTACTACTAGTATTAGCTTCAATAAATCTATTAAGATCATTTGCTGTATACATAGTTTTACTTCTAAAAGGTAAATAATTATAGTAGTTATAATATGCATTATTTGCATTTATAGAATTATTTTTATGTCCTGCTTGTAAGTCACTTATAAGAACATCTAATCCAGCTGCAATGTTACTGCCATTATAGAAATATATTCCATCATAACTTAAATATCTAACACCTTCTTGTAGATATTCTGGTGAAGGACCTATCTTTAGGGTAGTTCCTCTTTGACTTCCAGCTCTTAAATCACTTGAAATAAAGTGATATAATATTCCACCTTCAACTTTATAATAACTAGGATTAGTAACTTGATTTATCGGAACTAATACTAAGTCATAGTTTCCAGATGATACATTTTTGTTAATCCAAGCTTCATGTCCACTTACTTGAATTTTAGCAGAAATATCATTAAACTCAATTACTGGAACATCATCTACATATCCTTGGTTAATGTAATTATAGGAATTCTTTAAACCTGGATCAGTATAGAGAGTTGTATTTTTATCAAAACTTGGATAAGATTGTCCATTTATATGTTTCCATATTCTACCCATAGTTCTAGTAGAATAAACAACTTGTCCCTCTCTGTTGATTACTGTAGGCAAAACCATATCATTACTATATGGTACTGGTGAGTTTTCAGCTACTAGTTTAGCTTCCTCAAAACTATCACTTGAACCAATATATGTATAGCTACCATCACTATGAGCTAATGCTATCTCATATTCATCATTTGTTTTCTTTTTTAAAGATGTTGATTCAATTAAAGTAGGATATTTAAGATTAAATTCTTCTCTTTCAAACATCTCAACTGAATAAATAGCTCTAGCAACATTACCTTCGACTACTTCATATTTTTCTCCCACACTTACTTCGTTTGTAATATCTGCCCCTTCATTAAGTTCACTTTCATCTATTGAATTTAATTCATTTTCAGTGGATTCTGATTCTATTGTTTCTGAAGTTGAAGGTTCAGTTACAATCTTATCTTCTGTATTATCGTTCTTATCAATTGACTCCTCTTTTACTTCTAATTGCCCATCTTCAATAATGATTTCTTCCTTATTATCATTGCTTGCCTCAACAGTTTGTCCTCCAAAGTCATTTATTAACTCAGTCGCTGCTGTTGCAAAAGATGGAAATAAAAGCATCATAGAAAGCGTTAATGATAATAACGATTTTACACTTTTCTTCATGTAATCCCCCCTTATTACAATTTTCGATCTGTTAAGTTATATGAACATTGCTCTTCTCAGCCCAAGGAAATACAATAGGTTTGCGATACTAAATAATACCCCCTTCGAAAAGGAGAGAAGAACAATGAGCAAAACTAATATAAAATGCCCACGCTGTAATTCTGATAAACTATACAAGTTTGGTATGAATAAGCAGGCTAAACAAAAGTATCAATGTAAGCAGTGT
>NZ_JACOOP010000028.1:0-47437 GCF_014287725.1 Clostridium sp. NSJ-49
ATCAATTTTATTGTAGGTTTGTTTACCATACAATAAAAAATTCAAACTTATATAATTTTCAAAGAGCGAGCAATTCTATGAAAAATCAAGCTATTTTTTCATATCAACTTAACAGATTCAAAAAGATATATGTTTAATAATATCATATATCTTTTTAAAAACAAATAAGAAACTCCTAAAAGAAGTTTCTTATAAATCTTATTTTAATTCAGCAGAAATTATATTTAAAAGCTCAATACAAGTTTCTTTTGTTTTGTTATTTAAATCTAATTCTGGATTATACTCAACAAAATCTATAGATTTAACCAAGCTTGTACCTAAAATTGATTTAAGAAGTTTTTTACTTTCTTCAAAAGTTAAGCCATTTTCTACTGGAGTACCAGTGCCGGGAACATATTCAGGATCTAAACAGTCTATATCATAAGAAAGATGAATATTTTTTATATTATTTTCTTTAATCATAGATAGTAAATCAGCGATAATTTGATCTAAATTACCATTTTGTATATCATCTATATTCCAAACATTTATTTTAAGTTTTTCTATCAATTCAACTTCACCTTGATCTAAGTCTCTACATGCTATAATAAATACATTTTCCGGTTTAACTTTAAAATCATCAAAAAAAATTGAAGTTAATTTTTCATAACCAATCCCCATAGATGCAGCTAATGGCATTCCGTGAATATTGCCAGAAGGAGAAGTTGTTTCTGTATTAATATCTCCATGAGCATCTATCCATATTACGCCTAAATCATTACCGTAATATTTACTTGAACCTGCAATTGAGCCTAAAGCTAATGAATGATCACCGCCAATAATAAAAGGTAAAGTGTTGTTTGTTAATGCTTCATATACTTTAGAGGCAAGTCTATTATTTGCATCAACTACTTGTTTTAAATATTTTAATTTATCATTTTCTAAGAACTTGTCCTTTGACTCTATATAATCCACATCAATGTTACCTAAATCAGTAACATAATGATTCTTTCCTAATATTTTATCAAGGTTGTTTTCTCTTAAAATGTCAGGTCCCTTTTCTACACCGGCTCTATCGCAACCATAAAAAAGAGGCATTCCAATAATACTTATATCCATAAAAAACCTCCAATAAACAACTTATTTTTTAAAACAATAAATATATATTAATACTTAAAGTTTTAGAAGTAAACAATAATTTAAAAAATATAGTAATTTATCCGTAATAATATATTCCTTATACTAATATTCTGCCCATTAAAATATTAAGAAAACGATAGAAAATTAAGAAATTTAGGATTTTTTTTCCGATTAAAAATGGCTAAATAATATTTTTTAAATCGATAAATGTAAAATTTATAAAGAATTCATATTATTATTAAGTTTTTTTGTGAAAAATGTGATAATATATACTAAGAATATAATAAATACTTTAATTTGTTCACAAAATAATTATGAAGAAAAGTAAAAAGTAAAAAGTTTCAAAATTATAATTAATACGTAAATTTATAGTTATTAATTATGGAGGTTTAATAATGAGTGAAGATAATACAGTTAAAAGAAGGCAGAATAAAGATAAGAGAAAAAAGTGGTCAAATAGGAAGAAAATAATTGTATCTACTATATCTGTTTTAATAGCAATTATTATGCTTTTATTAGGCGGATATCTTTATGTCAGAGGTAAAATATATAGTAATGATAATTCTAATTCTATAAAAGATAGTGAGTATCAAGAAGTACCTGGAATAACCAATGTATTGCTTATTGGTACAGATGCAAGGACTTTAGATGAACAGTCAAGATCAGATTCTATAATAATTGCGACTTTAGATAATAATACTAAAAAAATTAAATTAACATCATTATTTAGAGATACCTTAGTAAATATTCCTGGGTATGGAGAGCAAAAGTTAAATGCAGCTTATGCTTTAGGTGGTCCAAGTTTACTTTTAGAGACTATAAATGATACATACGATATACATATAGATAAATATGTAGTAATTAATTTCTGGGGATTTGAAGCTATAATAGATCAAATTGGTGGAATAGAAGTTGATGTAAAAGATTATCAACTTGAAGAACTTAATAAGTACATTGGAGAATCTACTGGCGGAAATGATTGTCCAGTAACGCAAACAGGATTGCAAGTTTTAAATGGAAAACAAGCATTATCTTATGCAAGAATAAGATACAATACAGGTGATGAGTTTGAAAGAACTGCTAGACAACAAGAAGTTTTAATGAAGGTAGCAGAGAAGCTTAGGGAAACAAAACCAAGTAAATATCTTGGAATAATGAATAAAATGTTAGATTATATAAAAACTAACATTGATCCACTGCAAGCTTTAAATATGGCTTATACAATATATAAATTCCCTTCTTTAGTTACAGAACAATTACAAATACCAACGCCAGAACTTGCTGAGGGAAGATTGTATAAGGATTTAGGATGGGTATTCTTAATGGATGGAGAGCAAAATGCTCAAATTCTTCATGATTTCATATATAATGATAAAATTCCTAATCCTGATGAATTTGATTACTATTCTTTATATCAAAAGTTAGCTCAATATGCTGCAGATGAAGATATATATAATAGTCAAAATGGAATAAATCCAGAAGATTATGAAAATATTGATCAAGATTTACCAAAACAAGAGGAAATAACAAAACCGCCAGTTGAAGAAAAGCCTATAGAACAACCAGGTGGAAGCACAGAGCAACCAAGTGAAGGTACGGAGCAACCGGGTGGAAGTACAGAACAACCAGGTGGAGGCACAGAGCAACCAAGTGAAGGTACAGAACAACCAGGTGGAAGTACAGAGCAACCAGGTGGAAGTACAGAGCAACCAGGTGAAGGCACAGAGAAACCAGATGAAGGTATAGAGAAACCAGGTGAAGGCACAGAACAACCTGTAGATGGAACTGATAAACCTGTAAATGCAACAGATCCAGTTTAACCAGAAGATATATCACAAGAACAACCACAGACATAAGAAGATTAAGTATATTGTAATAGTAAATGGAGATAGGTATTTATCTCCATTTTTTATTAAAAATTTATTAATAATATAAAAAAATAATTAATATATGATATAATAACTTTAAAACAATAAGAACACGAGGTGAAAAGATGGGTTCATTTAGAGGGATATTACTAAATATTATACTTAGTATTCCAGCAGTTATGATTGCATTTACTGCACAAGGATATGGAAAAGCTTTTGTTGCTGATAGATTGGGCGATAAAACTCCTAGATTTCAAGGTAGACTAACGCTAAACCCAGTAGCACATTTAGATCCTATAGGATTCTTAATGATACTTTTAGTTGGATTTGGTTGGACAAAACCGGTAGAGACAAATCCAAGTGCTTTTAAAAGAGGTTATAAAGATTCAATTAAGGTTGCAATAGCACCACCTTTAGCGAATTTGATAGTAGGTTTTTTAGGGGCAATAATATATGTTTTATTTAATAAGTTGTTTATGTGGCTTCCTGGCAGTATATTTGTTGTAATAGCAGGAATGTTAGGAGCTATAGTTACAGTAAATGTTGGGCTAGCTATATTTACGCTACTTCCACTTCCTGGCTTAGCTGGATTTGATATATTTAGAGCAATATCACCAAAGAATTTTTATAAGTATGCGGATAAAATATATCAATATCAGTTAATAATATTAATGGTAGTTATAGTGCTTGGTAGAGGAATACTATCAATGGTTTCTTCATATATAATTAACTTCTTTTTATATATTGTAAGCTTTATATTTAGCTTTATATAATAAAAAAGTAAGTAGTTTAAATGCCCTTATGTTTTAATAAGGGCATTTAATTTTTACTTACTTTTTACGTATTATTAAATCTCTATCGTATACTTCTCTAAAGAAATCTCTAGCTCTTAATGCTTGATGAATTTCTACATCTAAATTAAGTGGTGAAGATAGGAGAATAATAACTTCTTCATCATTAAGTGTTACTTCAACATCTTTAACAGAAGAAACTAGGCTTCTATCTAATCCTTCTGCAATCTTTAATAAAGCTCCAATTTCATATATAGCTTTTAAATCAAGCTTATTGATTATAGATGAGAATTGAGGAACTGGTATTTGATAATTATTAAATCTATGTGATGCGGCAATAGCAGCGCTCATTAATAACTCTTTATGATTTAGAACATTTATATAAGAGTTAAGAATTATATAAAAAGAATGCTTATGATGCTGTAAATAATTAATACTTATACCACAATCATGAAGTAGTGAACTAGTTTTTAATATATTTAAATAATTATCATCTAAGTGATGTAATGGCTTTAAAGCGTTAAATAAATCTAAAGTTATTTTATAAACTTGATTAGCGTGATCGATATTGCAGTTTAATGAATGTAGTATACCATATAAACTATAGTCTAATATATCATGAATTACATCATAATTATTATCTAGGAATTCATAAAGTATACCTTCTCTTAATGAATGATTAGATATCTTTATATATCTTGAGCTCACTAAATCAGAAATATTATGGAATATTGCTAAAGAAGTAAATATTGTATCAGCCATATCTTGCTCAAGACCCTCTATCTTACGACGTTGTCTTAAATCTTTAGATTTTACCATGTTATAAAGTTCATGTATTTCATTATCTAATAATTCATAGTTATTAAAATTATCAAAAGGATAACGTCTACGTTTTTTATCTATTTTAGCTATATTACGACCTACATCTCCTATAAGAATTATCGACTCAAAAGAATTATTTAACCAATCAACATCTTTTAAGTGATTACTTATGAAAGAATTACATTCATCTATAGAATCAGATAAAATTCTATCGTTTAATCCATAATTATATGTTAAATTAATATTACCAAAAGGTAGTACTGACCATTCTTCGATATTACCATCTTTAACCCAGGTTAAATTTGTTGAAGTACCAGTTATTTCAACAACAAGAGAGTTTTCTACATTTAGGCTTTTTACTATTCCTAAATAGTTATAATATATTTCTTCTTTTGGAGTTAATATTCTTAAGTCTAAATCGAAGTTATCCTTAAGTGATTTAACTATGATTTCGTTGTCACAAATTTGGTTGAATGAATTTGTTGCTATAGCAATTATATTCGAAGTGCCACTAGCTAGACATAAAGACTCGTAAGTTTTTAATGTGGAAATTATATAATGCAATTTTTCATTACATACCTTACAAGTATTATTTAAATTGTAGCAAATCTTCATTGGGGTTTTTAATTCATCTACAACTCTGAAATACCCGATTTCTTCAATTTCTGCAAGTACAAGTCTAAGTGAACTTGAACTTATATGAATAATTCCAATTTTAACCATAACGCACCTTTTCTTATCTCATTAAATTTATATATTACATTATCTTATTGTACATTTAATTTTATATAAGTTCAAATAAAAATTTATGATTTATTGACAAAAAATCTTTTTATTAGTTATAATAAAATGAAAAAAGAAATTCTATGAAGAGGAAAAGTACTTTAGTTAAGTCTTAAAGCGAGTGAACGATGGTGTAAGGTTCATAAGATATATTAAAGGAAATAGAGCCTTGGAGAAGTTTACCGAATTAAGTAGGATAAACCGTAGTAGCTGCGTTAAAGCGTCGAGGTGGCATTGAATAAAAATGCAATTAGAGTGGTACCGCGGAATATCCGTCTCTTTATTTATGGAGATGGTTTTTTTTATTTTAAGGGAATAATAGAAAGTATAACAATTTTTTTGAAGAACTTAGAGTACTTTGAAAATTTAAAATATTATTGTGATAATAAATGTTGGAGGTAGTTTTATGGATTATAAAAAGAAAGTTGCAGAACTTATAAAAACAGAAGTAGATATGGATATAGAAAGCATAGAAAAGTTAATAGAAATTCCACCAAAGCCAGAGATGGGAGATTTTGCTTTCCCATGTTTCCAATTAGCTAAGGCTTTTAGAAAAGCGCCTAATATGATAGCAGAAGAGTTAAAGGAAAAATTAGATAAGGAAGGTTTTGAAAAAATAGAAAGCTTAGGACCTTACTTAAACTTTTTTGTTGATAAAGGGACGTTTACTAAGAATACAATAGAAAAAATACTTGCTGAAGGTGATTCTTATGGAAGCTCAAATATAGGTGAAGGAAAGACAGTATGTGTTGAATATTCATCTCCTAATATAGCTAAGCCGTTCCATGTAGGACATTTATTTACAACAGCTATAGGGAATTCTTTATATAAACTATTTAAAAAAGAAGGCTATACAGTTGAAGGTATAAATCACTTAGGAGATTGGGGAACTCAATTTGGTAAGCTTATATCTGCTTATAAAAGATGGGGTAATGAAGAGGCTCTAGAAAAAGATGCAATAGCAGAACTTTTAAGAATCTATGTTAAATTCCATGATGAAGCTGAGAAAGATCCATCTTTAGAAGATGAAGGAAGAGCATATTTTAAAGCTTTAGAAGATGGAGACAAAGAAGCAGAAGCTTTATGGGAAAGATTTAGAAATTTAAGCTTAAAAGAATTCCAAAGAGTATATGATATATTTAATGTTAAGTTTGATTCGTATGCAGGTGAAGCTTTTTATAACGATAAGATGGATGTAGTTGTAAATGAGCTAAGAGATAAAGGTTTACTAGTTGAAAGTAATGGAGCTCAAGTTGTAATGCTTGATGAATACAATATGCCTCCATGTATAGTTTTAAAGGCTGATGGGGCATCTATATATGCTACAAGAGACTTAGCAGCTGCTATGTATAGAAAGAATAAGTACAACTTTTATAAGTGTATATATGTAGTGGGAACTCCACAAGCATTACATTTTAAACAAGTATTTAAGGTATTAGAGCTTGCAGGGCACGAATGGGCTAAGGATTGTGTGCATGTTGGATTTGGATTAGTTAAGTTTGCTGATAGAAAATTATCAACTAGAAAAGGTGAAGTTATACTTCTTGATGACTTAATAAGAGAATCAATAGATAAGACTTTAGAAGTAATAAATGAAAAGAATCCAAACCTTGAAAATAAAGAGGAAGTAGCTAAAAAGATAGGGGTAGGAGCAGTAGTATTTACTTATCTTAAGAACTCAAGAGAGAAGGATATAGTTTTTGATTGGAAAGAAATGCTTTCATTTGAAGGGGAAACAGGTCCGTATGTTCAATATTCTTATGCAAGAGCAAATAGTATATTAACTAGAGCTGGTGAAGTAAATGAAGCTCCAGACTTTACAAAGTTAAATTCTAAAGAAGAATTTGAATTAGTTAAAGCATTAGAAAGTTTTGGTAAAAACATTCATTTAGCTATTGAAAAATTAGAACCATCAGTTGTTACTAGATATGTTATTGAAGTGGCTAAGACATTTAATAAATTCTACAATAATCATTCAGTGTTAAATTTAGAAGATAAGAGTTTAATGGCAGCTAGATTAGCGCTAGTAAAATCTACATGTCAAGTAATTAAAAATGGATTAGAATTAATAGGTATAGAAGTAGTAGAAAAAATGTAGGATTTGAAAGTAGGAGCTATGCTAAATAGCTTCTACTTTTGTTAATTTATGATATTAACAAAAAGATAACAGAAAGTTTATTATCGGAAGAATAAATTCTGTTATAATCAAAGAGTAAAATGAAAGGAGGCACAAAGAACGTGTTTTTGAAGAACAATAAGTATAAAGATGCAGTGGTAGCTGCATTATGGATAGTAGTTTTTAGTATTTTAGCATTTAAATTGTTCGGGTACCTAGATGACATAACAAGCACTCTAGGAAAAATAATTTCGTTATCAATGTCATTTATATATGGAATAGTAATAGCATATGTATTAAATCCTATAGTAAAGATAATTGAATCAAAAACGAAAATGAGAAGAAGTCTTGCAATAGCTGTAACTTATATATTGTTTATTACGATAATCGCAATTATATCAATATATGGAATACCGAGTTTAATTGATAGTATTAGAGATATGATTAATAAGGTGCCAGGTTATATAGATTCAGCTCAGAGATTCTTAAATGATATAGTTAGCAACGATAATATTAATGGATTAATTAATTCTACTGGTACATTAGGTACAATACAGTCATATATAGAAAAAATAGGATATGTTTTAATGAATTTATTAGAAGGTTCATTTAATACTTTATTTAATTTATCCTCACAACTTGTTAAAGTAGTTCTAGGATTCTTAGTATCTATTTATGTTTTATCAGATAAAGATAAACTTATAAATGACTGGAAGAGAGTCTTAGTACTAGTGTTAAAAGAGAAGAGGGCAAAACAAGTTATTGAATTTGGTAGAATATATAACAATATGATAGGTACATATATAGGAATAAAAGCTATAGATTCAACTATAATAGGGATAATGGCATTTATATTGTTAACTATAGTAAAATCAGAGTATGCTTTATTGCTTTCTATAATTGTTGGTATAACTAATATGATACCTTATTTTGGGCCTTTTATAGGAGAGATAGTAGGGTTTTTGATAAATATATTTGTTTCTCCAACTAAAGGTTTAGTAGTGTTCTTAACGTTATTTGCATTACAGATGTTTGATGGTTGGTATTTAGATCCTAAACTTATAGGAAGTAAAGTTGGGGTTAGACCATTCTGGATTATATATGCAGTAGTGATTGGTGGAGGATTCTTTGGACCTATTGGAATGTTACTTGCATCTCCAACAGCAGCTACAATGAAGTTTTACTATTCAAAGCTATTAGAAAAGAATAAAGAAGTAATAAAGAATATTGAAAAAGTATAAAAAAAGGAGTGTATGGACTCCTTTTTTTATACATAATAGTAATTAGTTATATCAAAATTTATATGAATTTTATTTATCATCGTTTTTATATTTAGAGCAATGAGAAGAACAACTTCCACAATTACAATTGCCTTTAGATGATTTTTTTATGTTTTTATATATTATAAATGATGCTATTAAAACTATCACTATTGTTATAAAAATCTCCATAATATACATCTCCTTTATATGATTAAAGAACCTATATTAAATACTAAGAAAGATACTATCCAAGCTAAAACAAGTTGATATCCAACAGAGAAAAGTGTAATTTTTAAACCGAATTCTTTTTTCATAGTACCTAAAACAGTTATACAAGGTGTATATAGTAAAACAAAAACTAAAAATGATAGTGCAGATAATGCTGTAAAGTGTAGTGGTAATAAGACAGAAAGGTCTCCGCCGAATATAACACTCATAGATGAAACAACAGTTTCTTTGGCAATTAATCCTGTTAATAGCGAAACAGAAGCTTGCCAGTTACCAAAACCTAACGGTTTAAATATAGGTGCTAAGAAACCACCTATAGATGATAATATACTGTTATTAACATCTGTCATGCCTGAAAAATTAAAGTTCGATAAGAACCATAAAACTACGCTCATGGCAAAGATTAATGTACCAGCTTTTATGATAAAACTTTTACTTTTTTCATAAAGTTGATTTAAAATACTTTTAAATGATGGTAATTTATATTCAGGCAATTCAATTAAGAATGGCTCTTCATCTTTTTTGAATAAAGTATTTTTAAATAATATCCCCATTAGAAAAGCTAATAGGACTCCCAAGAAATAAAGGGAAGCTACAATAATACCAATATTATTTGGGAAAAATACTGCAGCAAATACGCTGTAAACAGGTAATCTAGCATTACAACTCATCAATGGAACAAGAAGAGCAGTAAGTTTTCTATCCTTTTCGCTCTCTAGAGTTCTAGCAGTCATAATTGCTGGAACTGAGCATCCAAAACCAACTATCATTGGTATAAACGCTTTACCTGACAATCCCATCTTTCTCATTATTTTATCCATAAGGAAAGCAACTCTTGCCATATATCCACTATCTTCTAAAATTGTTATGCAAGTAAATAGTGATAAAATTATTGGTAATAAAACTAATATTCCACCAACACCGGAAATTATCCCATCAACAATTAGAGAACTAAACCAAGGACTAGAATTTGATAATAAAGTTGATACATAGGGAATAATAGTATCATTTAAAAATCCATCGAGTAAATCAGAAAGAGGTTGTCCTATCCAACTGAATGTTACTTGGAAAATTAAAGCCATGGTAATAAAGAAAATTGGATATGCTAACCATGGATTTAATAAAATATTATCAAGTTTATCTTTTAAAGTTTTTTTCTCCGAAATATGTATTTTGTTACATTTATCTAAAAGTGATGAAATAAAGTTATAAGCATCCTTTTCTGAAGAAAATTTATAATTATTATCATCTGTTATCTTTAAGAAATTATCAGATTTTATAGTTTCTTTAATTTCATTTATTCCTAATCCTTTGGCAGCTTGTATAGGAATAACTGTTACCTGTAATAATTCTGAAAGTTTATTATAATCTATTTGAATTCCTTTTTTCTCTGCTACATCAATCATATTTACAGCTAAAATGATTGGCTTTTTAAAAGCTTTTAATTGAGTGGTTAAATAAAGATTTCTATCTATATTTGAAGCATCAATGATATTTAAAATAACATCAACATCACCAGTTTCTAAAAATTCTTTTGAAACTTTTTCTTCATTAGAATAGGTATCCATAGCATATATACCAGGCAAGTCCACAATTTTCACATCATCAAATGTTCCTTCTTTTCTGTCAACAGTAACACCAGCCCAGTTTCCAACTCTTTGGTTTGAACCAGTTAAGGCATTAAAAAGAGTTGTTTTACCGACATTTGGATTACCTAATAGGGCAATAGTCTTCATTATGTCATCTCCTTTATTTAGTCAAGCATATGTTTTTTGCATCTTTCTTTCTAATTGCAAGATCAAAGCCTCTTAAGTTTAAGATTATAGGATCTCCTAAAGGAGCAATTCTTTTTAGTTCAATTTCTGTTCCCTCAATACAACCTAAAGCGAAAAGTCTTTTAGCTAATTTGGAATCTCCATTTATTTTATCTATAATACCTTTTTCTCCAAGTTTTAAATCACAAATGCACATAAATTCCACCTCAAATTGAAAATCATTATCATATTTATGATATCAAAACTTTAATAAGGGGTCAATATATTAAAATCTCGCATTAGTTTAAAATGCTGTATTAATAGTAATAATTATATATTCACTTGTAAAATAAGATGATATAATGAAAAAGAAAGTTTGGTATATTTGAATTGAGGGGGAAGAAACAATAAACAAGAAAGAGTGATATTTTTGATAATTAGAGAAAATATAATAGAGTTAGAGGAACAAGAGTTAGATTATATTCTAGAAAGAGATGATGTTAAATTTAAGCCTGAAGAATTAATATTTTTCGATTTAGAACATTACGTGTATAAAAAACCTAAATGTGTAGGTGTTTTTGGTGCATGTGTATTTGATGAAAAAGATAAAAAACTTCATGTTACTCAATATATGATAGAAGGAAAAAATGATGTGGTAGATATATTGATATTAGCAAAGAAGTATTTTATAAAAATGAAAGAAGAGGGAAAAAAAGCAATAGTAACATTTTCAGGCAATAATGACTTTACAGTAATTAATTATTTATTTAATAAGTATGGTATATATTATGACTTCACAAAAGAATATGAATCTGTGGATATTCAAAAAGAGTATGAGATGGATAAAAAGACATCTATAGGATTAAAAAACCTAGAAAAAGTATTTGGTATACATAGAGAAAGTGAATTAATCAGTGGTTCAAATTTAGCTAAAACTTTCCATAAGGTATTGAAGGATAAAGAATATATTGAAAGAATGCCAAGTGAAAAAATAGAAAATATATTATTGTATAATGAACAAGATGTTGTAAGTTTATATTCTATGTTTATTTCATGGAGAAAATATATTAATCCGATAGAAGAAATGAACGAAGAGGCATAATGTTTATTATCAATATATTGATTTAAGGATAACATCCTTAAATGATAGATGCTCCTAATTATTTAGGAGCATCTATCATTTATAGGAGAATTTTTTATAGATATTATTACCATCAGAAATTAATACTATAGTATTATCTATATCCGTTCGATAAATTTTATTAGAGCGTGAATTTAATAGGTTTAATGTTTTAGAAGTTGGATGGTTATAATTATTATCTTTTCCTACTGAAATAACAGTTATATAAGGAGATACTGCATTAAAAAATGCTGTAGAAGTAGAAGAAGATGAACCGTGATGTGCAATTTTTAATACATCAGATCTAATAGAAGTATTTGAATTTAAAATATCCTCTTCATTAGTTTTTTCAGCATCACCAGTAAATAAAAAAGAAGTATTACCATATTCAATTTTAAATACAGCAGAGTAAAGATTAAGATTATCACCATAATCTTTCAAGAGTGGGGAGTATATAATTATTTTTACATTTTCCCCTAAATCAATTGATGTTGTATTTATATCAAATACGTTTATTTTTTTATTTTTAGATATAAGTGATTCAACCATTTTTTCAAAGGATTTTGAAGTATGTGTTATCTTAGGGGCATAAAATTCACCGATATCATATCTTTTTATAACTGAATACATATTTCCTATATGATCTTCGTGAGGGTGACTAGCCAAAATATAATCAAGTTTTTTTATATTTATGGAATTAAGATAATTGAAAAAAATAGAACTACTTTCCTTAGGACCAGAATCTATAAGAAGATTTTTATCATTAACTTGCACTAGAATTGCATCACCTTGACCAACATCGATAAAATGCACGGTCATAATTGAATTAGAATTTGCTGAAGTATTAGAGCAACTATATAATAGGAGAATAAAAATAAGAAATAAAAGTTTGTAAAATTTCATAATAACCTCCAGGGTATTACTAATGCTTAACAATATTACGAAAAAATATACAAACTTATTAACATATTTCTTGAAGTAAAATCTTTTAAATAGTATAATTAAAACAATTAAATAAAAAAGGTGTGAGAAAGTTAATGATAATAAAAGGGATTTTATACGGGGTGTACATGTTAAATGTAAGAGTGAAAGCTATAAAACATTCGTGGATAAAAAAGTATAAGGGGCAAGAAGAAGCAGATAAATATGCTCAAAAAACTGCGTATCTTTGGGCAAAATACACAATAAAAACTATTGGGATAGATTTAGAGGTAAAAGGATTAGAGAATATTCCTGATGAAGCATGTGTTTTTATTGGAAATCATACAAGTATATTAGACATACCTATTATGTTTTATACAATAGATAGATTAGTTGGTTTTGTAGCTAAAAAAGAAATGTTAAAAGCTCCAGTTATTGGAATGTGGCTTGAAAAGGCACATTGTATTCCATTAGATAGAGAAAATCCAAGAGAAGCAATTAAAACAATTAATTATGGAGTAGAATTATTAAAAAAAGGATATTCGTTGGCTATATTCCCAGAAGGAACTAGAAGTAAGGATGGAAATATAGGAGAATTTAAAAAAGGAAGTTTAAAGCTTGCTACAAAGGCAAAGGCACCAATTGTACCAATTGCAATAGATCGTGCTTACACTAGTTTTGAAAAAGATAAAAAATTTAAACCTTCAAAAATTAAAGTTACTTTTGGAAATGCAATTAGTACTGCTGAATTAACTAAAGAAGAAGAAAAGACTTTAAATGAAGATGTTAGAAACATTATTAAATCATATTTAAGTTAGAAGATACTTTAATAATTAAATAACTTAAGTGAAAATTGTTATATTCAGTAAGAATTTCTTATTTATTTTGCATATTAGAGTATTTTTTGAATAAATAATATAAGATAAAGCCACATTGGGGAGGAGATTGCTAAATGCGAAAAGAATTTTCTATCAATAATGATAAAGTATTAATTAATTTTACAGCAAAATATTGTACAACTTATGAGATGGTACTTGATAGTGATGGGTTTAGAAGAACGTTAGAAGTTTATTTAAAGAAGGCGCAAAACAAGAGATCTAACTCATATAGATATTTAACAGAGGCCCTTGAGAGTAATGATATACAATATATAAGAAAAAATCTTGTTACAGTGTTTAAATGGTTAACATTAATGACTGTAGAAGAAATATTAGAAGTAAATATAAATTATAAAGGGTTATTTGAAGATAGAAATGAATTTATAAAAGTAATAGAAGATTTTTATCGTTTTTGGAGAAGGCTAGAAAGATATACTATTATCCATACGGATAGAGTGAGACAGGGGCTTGCGGCTATGAGCTTTACTGAAGCAAATAGTAATTTTTCAAGATTAATATTAAAGTTATATAGAAAAGTAGAAGAGAATGTTTTAGGAGAAAAACCGCTTGTATTTAGACAAATACCAGTTGGGGGAAATTGTAGTGTAATGATAAATAAGGTGAATTGGCCAATGCCTAAATCTTATAGAATGCTACAAGAAATAAACTTTATTGATTGTATTTTAATTGAACCTCCATTTATAACTTATCCAAAAAGAAATACAAGAACTGGAATATTCTCAGAGGTAACTGAAAATCCATTAAAAAATTGTGTTATAAATAAAGAACATTGGTTCTGCTATCCAGCGAAAGTAGGAGAATTATTGGCATATGTATATTTCCATAGAGATTTTATGGAGCATGGAATAACTCTATGTAATCTTTTTGAAATGGCAAAAAGAGATGAATGTAGAAATAGAAAGCCAGATATAATCTATGTGTTTGGAGGAACTGATAAAGAAGAAGACTTTAAGACAGTATTTTATGATGATGTAGAAAATGATATTATGTTAGGATACATTAATCATTCAGATCAAATTGACTATTTTGGATATATGAAAAAGATGATTTTAACTCTTCACAATTTGATTATGATAAAAAAAGGATATCTACCAATACATGGAGCAATGGTTAATATTAAGCTTAAGAGTGGTAAAGAAGCCAATGTTGTAATTATGGGAGATAGTGGAGCAGGAAAATCAGAGAGTTTAGAAGCTTTTAGAGCACTTGGTAAAGATAATATAAGTGATATGACAGTGATATTCGATGATATGGGTATATTTAAAAATACAGATAATGAAGTAGTTGGATATGGTACAGAAATCGGAGCATTTGTTAGATTAGATGATTTAGAGCAAGGTTATGCATTTAATGAAATAGATAGAAGTATATTTATGAATCCAGATAAGATAAATGCTAGATTGGTAATGCCTATAACTCCATACTTTGAAATAGTTAAAGGCTATAAAGTAGATATGATGCTTTATGCAAATAACTATACAGCGGTGGAAGCTGAGGATAAATCTATAGAGTTCTTTGGAAATGTAGATGAAGCTATTAATGTGTTTAAAAGTGGTGCAAGAATGGCAAAAGGGACTACATCTGAAAAAGGGTTAGTAGAAAGTTACTTTGCAAATCCTTTTGGGCCAGTTCAAATGAAAGAGAAAACTGATGTATTAATAGAAGAATATTTCAATCTTATGTTTAAAAATAATATTAAGGTAGGACAGATTAAAACTTGTTTAGGAATAAAAGGACAAGAAAAAGATGGTCCAAGAAGAGCTGCAATAGAGTTATTTGATATTATAAAAACATTATAAACAAAAAAATCCTTCGATAAAAAGAAGGATTTTTTTTATTTGTCATTACTTGTACTTTTGCTTTTCATAAAAAATGAAATAGCATATAAACCACATATACCAACTAATGTATAAATAATTCGAGTAAATACGGACATATCACCGAAAATGTTGGAAATTAAATCAAATTGAAATATACCAATTAGCCCCCAATTAATAGAACCAAGTATAATTATTGCAAGTATTATAGTATCTAATAATTTCATAAAAAACCTCCTTATTTATGATACTGTTGCTATAGTAACCATAAAAAGGAGGTTTTATTCACTAAATAGTAATATTTCTGTCTATAGGTTGATTTAAAGATATAATAGTATCGGTTCGTTGAATTCCGGTTATAACATTAATTTTATTTAAAAGTATATCTTGAAGATCTGTGATGTTTTTACATATAACTTTGGCAAATACTGAATAATCACCAGTAGTTAAATGCAATTCAACAACTTCTTTTATTTTTGATAGTTCGTCAAAAACATCATTAAATGAAGATGTTTTATCAACATATATTCCAACAAAACAACAAACATCATATCCTAACTTTGGAAGATCAAGTAATATACGAGAACCTTTAATTATACCAAGTTCCTCCATCTTTTTCATACGAACATGTATTGTACCACCACTAACATGACAAAGTCTAGCAATTTCTAAATAAGGAGTTCTACAATCCTTAACTAATATATCTAATATCTGAAAATCTAGTTCATCTAACTGATAACTCTGATTCAAAACTAACACCCCTTTTAATAAATTTATAATATCTTTAATATATTTTATCAAATTATATAAGAAAAAAGAAGTATTAAATAAAATCTTTTAAATAATAACTCAATATTTAACGTTTTATCAAAATATGGAAAAATAATATTACTTGAAAATATGTTAAATAAAAAGTAATATATAAATGTATATATATATGGAAGGAGCAAACAGAGGATGGGCATTTTATTTACAGTATT
Organism: Clostridium sp. NSJ-49; assembly: GCF_014287725.1. Classification (NCBI taxonomy): domain Bacteria; kingdom Bacillati; phylum Bacillota; class Clostridia; order Eubacteriales; family Clostridiaceae; genus Clostridium; species Clostridium sp. NSJ-49. The sequence goes on from NZ_JACOOP010000028.1 coordinate 16,481, forward strand.
ATATTTTGTAATATTATTAGCAATCACATTTGGAATTCTGTTCTTAGGTAGAAAATATGTTTTCTCAAAGGTAAGAATAAATAAGTTTATACCACTAGGAATATCAATAGCATTATTTGTTTTACAAATGTTTTTACCAAAGATTATGCAAGAGCAAAATTTATGGTTAAGTATGATTCTTACAATAGTTACAGTAACATTTTTCTTATGGTTCTTAGAAATTCAAACTACTGGAGGGCCTAAGAAGAAAGAAAAACAAATAGAAATTAGACCTAAGGCTAAGCCAAATAGAGTTAAGCATTTAAAAAATCAAAAAGACAATAAGTAAAAAGATGAGAAGTATAGCTTCTCATCTTTTTTATAAGGTGTTTTCATCAATAATATTATAGTGATAAATGAATATGGGGGATGTAATAGCGATTTTTCCATTAGATTGATAAACTTTTATTACATACCAACTTTCGTTTTCAACAGGAATATGTTCATAGAGATACTTAATGCTATTTAAATTTATATTATTTATTGATTTAATAAGTTTACCACCATTAGTTATTATTTCTATATCTTTTATTCTATATTTAACATCTTCAGCAAAAATTAAAAATTTTAATTTTTTATTGTTAGTAACAATACTTTCTCCCATAAAATTATTGTTTATTGTAAAATATAATCGCAAAAAACGAGATTCAGTAGAATATGTTCTATGCATCCTAAATGCATCTATTAAAGCTTCTTTAGATAGCTCATTTCCAATGTATACCGTAAGGTTATCAGATTCATCGAAGTTAACTCTATGATTATCTTGACCATTTATAGCACCTAATTTCCAACCGCAATCTAATAGTTGAAAAAAGTATTTTTCATGGTAAGTAATCTTTGCAGATGGATTCCCATTACAAACTTCTATTGAAGTAATTATATTATTAAATATTGGATCATAGGGTATATCCATTATGTTTTTATGTGGATGATTAATAGATATAAAAGCAGTAGGATTATTTATCATCCATAGTGTTAAAAGTCTTAAGTCTTTAAGAGTGCCAGTAAAAAAATTTTTTGAATTTATTACGTTAAAATCACCATATGATTGAGTTTTACATTCGAAACCAACAACTGGAAGAAAATCATCATGAGACTTTTTAAATTTATTACAAATACTAATTAAACTTTGCCACTTAGTTGATGAACCGTCTTTAGATGATTTATTATTAAGAAAATCATTATGATCAGTTATAAATAAATAATCTAAGCCACATTTGGCTGCGTATTCATAAAGCTCAGTAGGTGTTCCTCTACCAGTAGAGTAATTTGAATGACAGTGAGGTATTCCGTAATAAAATCTAATTTTATTTTGATCAAAGACTATATTATTTTTACTTTTCTTTTTTCCCAAAATGTATACCTCTTAATAAATTATTACATACTTATATATAGTATTAGGAGTATTAAAATAATGACAACAATTATAAATGATGATAAAATAAAGTGAAACTTTGGAATGAGAGAGGTTTAATAGTAATGGTTAAGGAGTTTTATGGAAAGTATCCTAATATTAATGAGACAGCATATATATCAGAATCTGTAGATATTATAGGAGATGTTTTAATTAAAGATAATGTTAATATATGGTTTGGTGCAAGGCTAAGAGCTGATATGAATAAAATAGTTATTGGAGAAAATACTAATATTCAAGAAAATTCAGTTATTCATATAGATGTTGATTATGAGACTATAATAGGTAGAAACGTTACAATTGGGCATGGAGCTATAATTCATGGATGCAATATAGCAGATAATGTTTTAGTAGGAATGGGGTCTATAATATTAAATGGAGCTAGAATTGGTAAGAATACTATTATAGGTGCAGGATCATTAATAACTCAAGGCAAAAGCTTTGAAGAGGGGGTTCTAGTATTAGGAAATCCAGCTAAGGTTATTAGAAAATTAACAGATGAAGAAATAAAGAGTATTCAAAAATCTGCTGATAATTATGTGGCCTTAAGTAATAAATATAAAAAATAGGAGGACTTATGTTAAAAATAGGTGATTATAATACTCTAAGAGTTGATAGAGAGAAAGATTTTGGTTTTTACTTAGTAGATAAAGAGAGTGGAGAAGATGTATTACTTCCAAAATCTTTAGCTGAAGGAATGAATGTTGAAGTTGGTCAAGAGAGAGAAGTTTTTATTTATAGAGATTCTAAAGATAGACCTATAGCTACTTTTAAAAAGCCATTAGCTAAAGTATATGATGTGGCGTACTTAAAAGTTGTTCATCAAGGAGAATTCGGTGCGTTTATAGATTTTGGATTAGATAGGGATATTTTTGTTCCACTTAAAGAACAACGATTCAAACTTCGTACTGGAGATAAGTATTTATTCTATATATACTTAGATAAGACAAATAGATTAGCAGCTACTACTGAAGTAGAAAACTACATAGAAATAGCTGATGAGTCTGTAGGATTCAAGGTTGGAGATGAGGTTACTGCGATGGTTTATTCAAGAACTCCATCAGGAACATTGAATGTTGCTATAGATGGAAAGTATAAAGGATTAGTTTTACCTAATGAATATTATGAAGAAATATTCCCAGGAACAGAAATGAAGTTAAGAGTTAAAAGAATATATGAGGATGGAGTTATAGGATTAACTCCAAGAAAAACTAGATTAAATGAAAGAGATGAACTAAAAGAAAAGATAGTTAAATATATGAGAAAAAATGGTGGATTTATGGATTTTAACGATAAATCTAAACCAGAAGATATTAAAGCTACTTTTGGAACTAGTAAAAACTACTTTAAGATGGCGTTAGGTGGTCTTATGAAAGAAGGTAGAATTGAGCAAGATTCAGAGGGATGCAGATTAATTTAGATTATATTTTAAAGATGTTACAAAAGTGTAGCATCTTTTTTTATTAGGAAAGTAATTAAAGAATGGCGAGAGGTCATTTTTATAATTAGAATGAAATTTGTGGTAAAAAGAAGAAAAATAAATAAAAATAGTAATTTAAAGAAAAAATTGAAATAAAAGTGAGAATGATGTAAAATTTATAAGTATGAAAAAGTAAATAAAAAATGATAAGAAGTTTTGCTTAAATATAGTAGTTATGGTGTGGGAATTTAGATATGAATCAGGGGTTTATGATAAAAAGAGCAAGTACAAGGGATATAATAAATATTTTAAGTATAATAACATTTTTATTTTTTACATCTTTTGTTATAAATGGAATTGTGGATAAATATTTTATAGAATATTTATGTAAGACTATAATCAGTATGTTTTATATAGTTCTAATGATTTATTCGTTAAGCAAAATTAAATATAAGTGTAATAGTATTTTATCAGAAGATTACGGAGATAAGTTTTATTTACAAATATCAGTTGGATGTGGATTTTTAGCAATTATTACAATAATTAAATCAGCAATTTTCTATTCAACATATAGTAATAATATAGATTTAGATTTAATATCAAATAAAACTGTATTTATTAATAATGTATATTATTTGCTACAAATAATTTTAATAGCTTATACACTAAATAATTTCAAAGAAAATATTAGGAGTTTTATAAAGATATTATCCTTAGGGCTATTAGTAAACTTTATTTCAATAAATATATTTAAAGTAAGTGTTGGGACAATAGCTTATTCCATTAGAACTATATTTTTTATATGTGGGTTTATATTTTTAGTTTTTCTTGTATATAGAGCTAAGGAAAATTTTGAAAAAGAGGCTTATAAAGGTATTTTAATTTATTTAATTTCAAAAGTAATATATTTATTGTTTATGTATTTCAAAAGATATGATTTAGGAGATTATAAATTCTATTTAATCTTATTAGTTTTTATTGTAGGTGAATACTCACTTTTAAAAGTATTGATAATCAATAATTTAATAAATACAGAAAATAATTTAAATAAAAAGTTAAGATATATATTATCCTGGTATGAAGGGATATTTGAGAATATGCCAGATGCAGTAACTATAAGAGAAAATGATAAAATAATATACATAAATGATAGTTATAAAAATTTCTTTAATATTAAAAATAAAAATGATCTTATGGGAAAGAGTATATATGATATTGTAGATAGCGCCTCTTATGAAAAAATTAAAGAAAAAGATAAAATACTATCTAAGGAAAATATTTTGAAACCAAGATATAATACATATACTATAAATGGAATAACGATAGAGTGTGAAGAGATTGGAGTTAAATTAAAAGATACATATAAGGATTTATATTTATTTATATTGAGAGATATAAAGTATAGAAAAGAATATGAGAATATGATAGTAAAATTAAAGCAAAAGGAAGAAGATGAAAAGTTGAAAAATCAATTTTTTACTAATATATCTCATGAATTTAAAACACCTGTAAACGTAATATATTCTGCTATGCAGATGCAAGAAAAGTGTATAGAAGAAGGTAATTTAACAGGCTGTGGAAAATATACATCATCAATAAGACAAAATTGTTTTAGACTTATAAGATTAATTAATAATATATTAGATATAAACAAGATAGAGAGTGGGTACTATTCTCCTGCTAAAAAGATAGTAAATATAGTGGAAAAAGTTGAGAATATTACAGAATCTATAATAGATTATGCTTCTTTTAAAGGGATAGAGGTTATTTTTGACACAACTGAAGAAGAAATTTTTTGTTACTGTGATGAAGATTCGTTAGAAAGAATAGTATTAAATTTAATATCTAATGCTATAAAATATAATGAATATGGGGGTTTTATTTTTATAAATATAGAAAAAGATAATGATAAAGTAAAGATATTTTTTAGGGATAATGGTTGTGGAATAGAAAATGAGAGAATAGAATCTATATTTAATAGATTTGAAAGAGGAGATACTACTTTGTATAGGAAAACAGAAGGAAGTGGAATTGGATTAAACCTTGTTAAATCTATGGTAGAAATTAATGGCGGAAATATAGTTATAGATAGTGAAATAGGAAAAGGCACAACAGTAAAAGTAGAATTTCCTGTAGTACAATATAATGTAGAAGATTATTATAGATTACAAGACGAATTTACCTTTGAAAACACACTTGTATCTAAAGTGGAAATAGAATTTTCAGATATATACTTTTAAAATAAGCTAATCTTTTATTAGATTAGCTTATTTTAAGTTATTTAGTTGTAAGGGGTAGGTGCCTAAATCTTTTTCTATAATTGTATCTAATGATAATATTTTTATTGTATATGGATGAGGAAGATTTTTTAAAAAATCAAGCGCTTTAGAACTTAAAGGAGAAGTGGTAATTAATATACCATTATATAATGATTTTGATATTAAAATGCCTAAAAGGCTTTCTAGTTCGAATTCGCTAACCATATTTTCTTTAGGAGTCTTTTTACAATAAACATAATAGCTTGTATTATCTAAAGTACATATTATTGAAGAATTTGAGTTAGATACATCAGAAAATATTATATTACTATATCCTAAATAAACTAAATATTCACCACACCAGATTTGAAATTCTTTTGCAGTTAGTCTTATCAATGAATTAATTAATGAATTCCCATTTTTATATTCTTTTGATAAATTGTAAAGCTCTAATGCTTCAAAAATTATTTTGCCGATTAACGGACAAAAAAAGATAATTATAATAAAAAAATAAACATTATTAAAACTCATTACTTACCTCCAATTCAATATTACAATTTTTATATAATCTAATTGATTTAGTAAGCTCATAACCATCAACTAATTTAATTTCATAGTTAGATGATTCGTTTAATTCTCTGACAAAATTACAGGCATCTTCAGAAAATGAACTATTATTAATTAAAATACCCTTTTTACATCCATTAGAAATCATTCTTCCTAAGAATGATTCTATGTCTTTCTTTGTAGTAAGTGTAAATAAAGTTTCATTAGTAGAATCAGTAGCTGTTTCATTTTGAATACATGTTATATAGATATTCTCTCCATTTAATATACCTTTAAGATTTGTTAACTCAGGAGAGTTATCTTTAAAAATAATAATATTTTCATAATTATGAGTAGAAAGATAAAATTTAATTGCCTTAAGAAATCTATCATAATTACTTTGTTGTAAATCTTTTATAGAAAGAATTCCTTTTTCAATTTTTTCATTTGATATTTGCTCTTTAAGAGAGATAATATTTTCTTCAATAAACTTAGAAAGAAGTTTTAATGAGAAATATATTAAAATTATAAAAGGAGTATATTTTAATAAACTCATATAGTAATTCACCTCTTTATAGAGTATTGACAAATATATCTATATATATACAAAAAAAGCTAGTTTATAAGAGTGAATCTTATAAACTAGCTGAAAAAATAAATGTCTAATTATTCTTCAATATTAGAATTTGATTTATCATCATTATTAAAAACATTTTTATCTAAATCACCTGTTATAGAGCTTGTTATAACTGCTGAAACCATAGTTCCATTAACGTTTATCATAGTACGTGCCATATCAAGAATTGGATCTATAGCTATGATACCTGCAGCTAATGGGAAAAATTCTCCAAGTCCAACACCGCTGATAACAACTGAAACAGCCATGATAGCAGTTCCAGGTAAGCCTGCTATTCCAAGTGAACTTATAACAATGACAATTATTAATGTTGCATAGAAAGATATATCTAAAGGTCTTCCTACCATATTTGCTAAAGTTACAGCCATAAGTGCAGGATAGATACCGGCACATCCATTCATACCCATATTAGAACCAAGTGAGCCAACAAAAGTAGAAGTACCTTCTTTTATGCCAGCATTTTCTGTTAGAACTTTAATAGTTACAGGTAAAGTTCCAAGGCTTGAACGAGATGTAAAAGCAAGTACAAGTGCTTCTAAAACATTTTTAACATATTTAAATGGATTTAATTTGAACAGTGAAACTATAAGCATTTGTAATATAAATGCAATAGCTGTAGAAATATATATTGCAATTATGAAACCAAATACTTCTTTTAATGAACTTATACCACGTGAAGCTATTACATTTGATAGTAATGCAACAACGGCATAAGGCATAAATTTAATAATTGTTATAGCAACACTTGTTATGATTGTATAAGAAGCTTCAATGAAATCTATAAAAACCTTAACTTTATCATATTTTTTTACTTTTAATCTTCTTATAGAAAGACCTATAAAAGTTGCAAATATAACTATAGCTATAACATTTCCTTTAGCCATTGAATCTACAATGTTTGAAGGTAATAAACCTCTTAATGTATCTGCTATAGGCTCGATTTCTTTAATTGTAGCAGAGCCAGCAATAACATTTGCACCGACACCTAGTTTCATTATATTTGCTACAATAACACCTATTATTGCAGATAGAGCTGTAATAGATAAAAGACTTACTATAGATACTCCTGTAAGTTTACCTATATTATCATCTTGAGTCATATTCATAATTACTCTGATGATAGATATTAATACTATTGGAACTACTAGCATTTTTAATAAATCAATAAATCCATTACCTATAAGTCCATACCATTTAGAAACTTCACTAATCCATGTTATTTCAGATGGATTTGCAGGGAATTTAGCTACAAGTTGGATTAATAGTCCTAATAATAAACCTATTATAGTGGATAGAATCATTCTAGTAGAAAATTTAAGCTTAGTTTTGCCTTTACCTAAAAAACTGATTCCAAAGAAAATTAATACTAAAATTCCTATAAATAATACAGTTTTAAAATCTGAAATCATTAAAAACTGTTGAAAAAAAGTTGAATTCATTTTTTTTCTCCTTTCGTAAATAACTCTTTAATTTAGTATTATATATTTCAATAAAAATTAATTCAACAAAATTTAACAAAAATAGATAAAAAAATCTTGAATACTTTCTAAAAATGCTTTAAAGTTATAAGTAAACGATTTAAAAAATGAGGATTTTTACATTTTATTATTCAAAATGTGGAAAAAAGGTATTTTAATAAATAAAATATAATATTATAATAATATATAAGTAGAAATTTTATAACTAAGAATTAAGGGGGAGTCTAATATGGAAAAAGTATTAAGATGTAGTATTCTAATAGTTGATGATTTTAATAATGTTTTAGTAGCTGAAAGAGGAAAAGGAAAAGGTACAACTAAAACTTGGGGGTTATTTGGAAAAGAAATTAAAGGAAAAGAAGATGAAGAAAAATGTATTACAAAAGCTGTTGATAAAGATATAAAGTGTAATATATTTGATTTAAAACCTTTTAAAGAATATTTTGATGAAAAAGATAATGGGCTTAAAGTATTTATAGGTAGTATAAAAGAGTACATAACATGCCATAAAAGTATAAATCAAGTTAAATGGATTGGAAAGAATGATATAGATAAATATGAATTTAACCAAGAAGATATAAAGATTCTTAAGGATTTTTTTAATATATAAAAGATGAAGCAATTAAGCTTCATCTTTTTATGTTTAAAATTATTATTTGATTTCAGTCAAGTTATGCCAGTATCTAGTAGGCATATGCATTTTTTGAAGCTTTGAGTTTTCTCGTTCTTTTATATTTATAGAATTATAGAATGTTTTCCATAAGGATTCAAATTCATCATTAGAATAGTTTAATAAATTTTTTGTTTCATCCTTAGAAAGTTCAGTTATTATACTATTATTTTTATTATAGAAAAGAGCAATTTCTCTTTTCAAATCATGAATTATAAAGTTCTGATCGGAAAAACGTTCTATAAAGTGAGTAGATATTATAGGCAAAATATTATGGTCAGGCTCAATAGTACTATAGTATAATTGGGCTTTAATTTTTTTGAATCTAACAAACCCAGTAAACCTATGAGATTCTAAAGAAACTTTTCTATAATATTTATCAACTAGAGAGATTATCTCATTGTTCTTAGCTAAGTTTATATTATTTCCATAGTTATAACATAGTTTAATATATTTATATATTAATGTTTCTATATTATTAACATCACTTAAGTAGAGATAATAAATAGTTTTTAATGTAGTATAACTAAGTTTGTCACGTATGCTTGAATAAACTCTATTAAATTTATCTATTTCAGTTACAATCTCTATTGGAGATGAAATAAGATTAGGTAAATAATTTTTAGTTTTAGTTATTTTCACCTCTGTTCTAGATGAATAACAATAGAATATACATGTTAATAAACCTTCAAATGTACCGTCATATAAATACTCATTTATCATAATTATATTTCTCCTATAATTGAAGAATTTTTATCTTTCAATAAAGATAACTTGTTAAAAGAAGGTGATAAAGCAATGTTATTATCAAAAAAACTAAGTTGTTCATGATTGTTATCTATTATATTCAAATCAACTTTTGGAGATAAAACTTTCTTTATTTTATCACCATCTATATCTACAGAACCAAAATATTTTCCTTTACAGGTTATAAAATATTGAGCTCTTTTTAAAACTACTCCTAATTTTTTTAAATCTTCAAAATCTAAAGAAGATATTCTTCTAGAGCTAAGAATTTTTTTTGCACCTCGTATTCCTATACCAGGAATTCTTATAAGAGTTTCGTAAGGGGCTTTATTTATTTCTACAGGAAATAGGTTAATGTTATTAATTGCCCAATTTGTTTTAGGATCAAAATTTATATCGAAGTTAGGAGCTTTATTATCTAATAATTCATCAGCTTTAAAACCGTAAAGTCTAAGAAGCCAGTCGCCTTGATATAGACGATGTTCTCTTAATGTGGGCGGATTTTTTATACTAGGTAAATTTTTATCAGTATTAACAGGTACATATGCAGAGTAATAAACACGTTTTAATGAAAATTTATTATAAAGGTTTTCACTTAACTTCAATATATTATAATCACTTTCTTTAGTAGCACCAACAATTAGTTGGGTACTTTGTCCTCCGGGAACAAAAAGTGGAGCAGATTTGAACTTTTTTCTTTCATCATTGTGTAGAATAATATTATTTTTTATGGATTTCATAGGAGTAAAAATACTCTCTTTGTTTTTTTCAGGGGCAAGAAGCTTTAGTGAATCGTTTGAAGGTAACTCCAAGTTAACACTCATTCTATCTACTAATGTTCCTGCTTTTTTTATTAATGATTCATCTGCACCAGGAATTGCTTTTAAGTGGATGTAACCTCTGAAGTTATAACTATTTCTAAGTTTATCAACAACATTAGTTAACATTTCCATGGTATGATTGGCGTTTTTAAATATGGCAGAGCTTAAAAAAAGCCCTTCAATGTAATTTCTTCTATAGAAATTAATAGTTAAAGATACAATCTCGTCCACTGTAAAAGCTGCTCTTTCTATATCATTAGACTTTCTATTTAAGCAATAAGTACAATCGTAAATGCAGTAGTTAGTTAATAGGATTTTTAATAGAGAAATACATCTTCCGTCTGGAGTAAATGAGTGACAAATTCCAGAGGTACTCACTGAACCTAGTTGACCTTTTTTTGAGTTTCGATTTGAACCAGATGATGAACAAGATACATCATATTTAGCAGCATCACTTAATATTCTTAATTTTTCATTTATATCCATAAAATCACCTTCAAATATATTGATATATTTATATTATCAGAACGTATGTTTATCTGCAAGGGGTGGTATTGTGTAATAAAAGGAAAATATAAAAAATACAACCACAAATATTAAAATGTGGTTGTAATATTATTAATAAGTAGTTTTTCTAAAAAACTTTGATATTTCAAAAAAGGTAAATGGTATTATGGATAGCAAGGATACAAAAAGCCAATCTTTTAATGTTAAAGAGAAAACACTAAATATTTTAGCAATTGGTGGGATAGAAACTATAGATATCTGAAGAATGATACCTATTAAAACAGCTCCTAGCAATTTTTTGTTTTTAAATAGACCAATTTTGAAAACAGATACTTTCTCACTTCTCATAGCTAAAGAGAGTATAAGTTGTGAACTGCTTAAAACCACAAATGACATAGTTTGAGCATGAACTAAAGAGTTAGGATATAGATATTCACCTACTTTAAAAGCAAATAAAGTTGTAAAGCCTATTATTACTCCTAGTAATATTAAAGTTGTTGCAGTACCGTTAGAAAATAGGTTATCTTTAGGGTTACGAGGCTTTTCTAACATAACATTAGGATCTTTAGGGTCTACTCCAAGTGCTAAAGCAGGTAAACTATCAGTTATAAGATTTATCCATAATATATGGATAGGTAATAGAGGAGAAGGCCAATTAAGAAGTATAGCAACGAATAAAGTTAGTACTTCTCCTAAATTACTACTAAGTAAAAATACTATAGATTTTTTTATATTGTTAAATATATTTCTACCTTCTTCTATTGCTTTTACAATAGTTGAAAAATTATCATCAGTAAGAATCATATCTGCAGCACCTTTTGCAACATCAGTTCCTGTAACTCCCATGGCTACACCTATATCAGCAAATTTTAGTGAAGGAGCATCATTTACGCCATCACCCGTCATAGAAACAATATTACCATGAGATTTTAAAGCTTTAACAATTTTTACTTTATGCTCAGGAGAAACTCTTGAAAAAATATTATAATTATTAACAATTTTATTAAATTCATCTTGTGAGTAAGAATCTATTTCACTTCCTGATAAAGCTTCAGAAATATCACTTGCTATGCCAAGCTCGCTACCTATGGCAAAAGCTGTATTTTTATGATCACCAGTTATCATAACAGTTCTAATTCCTGCCTTTTTGCTTATGGCTATGGAATTTTTAACTTCACTTCTTGGTGGATCAATCATGCCCATAAAACCTATAAAAACTAGGTCAGATTCTATTGGAATATTTTCATAAGGACCATCTATATCTTTATAAGCAAGGGCTAAAACTCTTAAGGCTGAATCAGACATTTTGTCTGAAACATTTAATATATAGTTTTTATCTTCATCACTTAGAGGTACTATCTCGTTATCTACTAATTTTTTTGTTGAGATTTTAAGGATATTATCTATAGCACCCTTAGTAAATACTCTATATTTATTTTGGTATAAGTGTACTGTGCTCATTAGTTTACGGTCAGAATCAAAAGGGATTTCATATACTCTTTTATGAGTAGTATTTAAAGTGTCTTTTAGAAGATTGAAAGTATTGCCTACATCTATTAAAGCTATTTCTGTAGGATCTCCACTTTTAGAATCATTTGTTGAAGTTGCATCATTACATAAGACCATTCCTTCAATTAAAAGTTTATTTTCAATTTGATTAATATCTAATTTATCAATATCGACTATAGAATTATTTACAAAAGCCTTTTTAACAGTCATTTTATTTAGAGTTAATGTGCCGGTTTTATCGGAACATATAATATTTACTGAACCAAGAGTTTCAACAGCGGGTAATTTTCTTATTATTGCATTTTCTTTACTCATTCTTTGTACACCAAGGGCAAGAACTATAGCAACAGTAGCAGGTAGACCTTCTGGTATAGCTGCAACAGCTAAACTTATAGATGTCATGAACATTTGAAGAAAATTTCGACCTTGTAACATTGATATTATAAACATTAATATAGAGATAGATACTGCCCCTATACCTAGAATTTTACCTAGATGAGCTAAGTTTTTTTGAAGAGGCGTAATATTTTCATTTTCGCTATCAAGCATTTTAGCAATTTTACCTATTTCAGTGTTTATACCTGTAGATACTACAATACCAGTTCCTCTACCATAGGTAGCCAAGGTTGACATAAAAGCCATATTAACTTTATCTCCTATTGCAGTATCATCATGAGATAAAACTATAGTTGAATCTTTTTCAGCAGGCAATGATTCACCAGTAAAAGCAGATTCATCTATTTTCAGATTGATAGATTCTATTAATCGTAAATCAGCAGGAATGTATCTGCCAGCGTCTATTATAACTAGATCACCTACTACAACATCTTCAGAAGGAATCTCAAGTATTAGCCCATCTCTTTTTACAATAGCTTTAGGTGTTGATAAAGATTTTAAAGCTTCTAAAGCTTTTTCAGCTTTATTTTCTTGAATAACTCCTATAGTGGCATTTAAAAGAATAACTATAACAATGATTATAGAATCACTTATTTCTCCTAGAAAAGCTGATATAATAGCAGCTGCAATAAGTATATATATCATCACATCATTAATTTGTGAAAGAAATAGTTCTAGAAGCGTTTTTTTCTTTTTTGTAATTAGTTTATTTTTACCATTTTTTAAAAGAAGTTCTTCTGCAGTTTTAGAAGAAAGGCCATTTGTTATATCTGCATTAAGCATAGATATAACTTTATCGATAGGCTCATTAGAATACATAGTTATCACCTCTAATAATTAATAAAAAGTTTTATATAAATATGTTATTAAAAGAAATTAATAATAATGACTTTAAAGGGAAGTATTAGTAGGAATGATTTTCGTATATTGTTATAAAAAGCAAAAATATGTATAATGTTTAATTAAGATATAAATTATCGGTAGAGGGGGAGTTTGATGATAAAAAAATTTATATCATATTACAAACCATATAAAAAACTATTTTATTTAGATTTAATTGTAGCAGCCATAGCATCAGGTGTTGATTTATTTTATCCTATGATGACTAGAAAACTAGTAAATGAAGCTGTTCCTAATAGAGATATTAGAACTATTGGAGTTTTTGCAATTACTCTTTTAATTATTTATTTAATAAAAGCAGCTTGTGGTTACTTTATGAATTACTATGGACATGTTGTTGGGGTTAGAATGCAAGCTGATATGAGAAAGGATATGTTTGATCATCTTCAGAAGTTACCTAATTCATATTTTGATAATAATAAAACTGGTGATTTAATGAGTAGAATGATAAATGATCTTATGGAAGTATCGGAGCTTGCGCATCATGGACCAGAAGATATATTTATATCTGTAGTAATGCTTATAGGATCATTTATAGTTTTAAGTACAATAAACTTTCCACTTACATTAATAATCTTTGCATTTGTTCCATTTATAGTTATGTTTACTTGGAAACAAAGAACAAGAATGAACAATGCTTTTATGGAAACACGAGTGGAAACATCAGAAGTTAATTCAAATTTGGAAAATTCAATTTCAGGAATAAGAATTTCGAAATCATATGTATCACATAATTATGAAAAGAAGAAATTTAACAAAGGAAATGAAAAATTTAAAGCTGCGAGAGAAAGAGCATATAAAGTAATGGCTGAATATTTTGCAGGAGTTAATTTTGGAATAGACTTTTTAGATTACGTTGTATTAATAGCAGGAGGAATATTTACATTTTATAATATTATAGATATAGGAGACTTTCTTGCTTATATGCTTTATATTAAGCTATTTACTCAGCCTATTAAAAAGCTAGTAAATTTTATGGAGCAATATCAAAGTGGTATGACTGGATTTAAGAGATTTATTAAAATAATAGAAGAAGATATAGAAAAAGAAAGTGATACTGCAATTGAAATTAAGGATATCAAAGGAGAAATAGAATTCAGTAATGTTAATTTTAGTTACGAAGATAATAAAATATTAGAAGATGTATCTTTAAAAATTGAAAAGGGAAAAATGTTAGCACTTGTTGGCCCATCAGGTGGAGGAAAATCTACTTTTTGTAATTTGATACCTAGGTTTTATGATGTAGATAGTGGAGATATAAAAATTGATGGTATAAGCATTTATGATATAACTTTATCATCTTTAAGAAATAATATAGGTGTAGTACAACAAGAAGTATTTTTATTTACTGGAACTATTAAAGAAAATATTAAATATGGAAAGCAAGATGCAACAGATGCTGAAATTATAGAGGCAGCTAAAAAGGCTAATATTCATGATTATATAATTGGCTTGAAGGATGGCTATAATACGTTTATAGGTGAGAGAGGTGTTAAACTATCTGGAGGACAAAAGCAAAGAATATCTATTGCAAGAGTATTTCTTAAGAATCCACCAATCTTAATATTAGATGAAGCAACTTCTGCGTTAGATAATACTACTGAGTATTTAATACAAAAATCTTTAGAGGAACTTTGCAAGGGAAGAACAACAATAGTAGTAGCGCACAGATTATCTACAATTAAAAATGCTGATGAAATTATAGTATTAACAGAGAATGGCATAGAAGAAAAAGGTAGTCATGCAGAGTTAATAAGGAAAAGTGGAATTTATGCAGAGTTAAATAGATATGCTGTTGTTAGCTAATAGTTATCTGGTAGAAGTTAATATAAAATAGTTGATAGTGGGACAAAATAAGGATGTTAATATATTAAGTTCGTATTGACTAAAAATATCTAAAAGAGTAAAATGAACTTAAACAATATACCCCGTGGGGGTACACTAGGAGGAAATATTATGGTTAAACATGTACAAGAAAATGAATTCTCAGCAGAGGTTTTAAATTTTGATGGAGTTTCAGTAGTAGATTTCTGGGCTTCATGGTGTGGTCCTTGTAAGATGATTGCTCCAATATTTGAAGAGGTTGCTGGAGAAATAACTAATGCTAAATTTGTAAAGGTTAATGTAGATGAGAATCCAAATTTAGCGAATCAATTTAGAATAGCTAGTATTCCAACTATTTTAATTATGAAAAATGGTGCACCAGTAGATACTTTAGTTGGTTTTATGCCTAAACCACAATTAAAGGATGCTATTGCTAAGCACGTATAGGAAGCGTGATATAGGTGGAGAGATATGATATTGCTATAGTAGGAAGTGGCCCAGCTGGGTTATCCGCTGCATTAAATGCAAAAATTCGTAATAAGAAGTTTATTATCTTTGGAAATAAAAATTTAACTAATAAGTTAGTTAAAGCTCCTAAAGTAAATAATTACCTAGGGTTTTATGGCATGAATGGTGAAGAGATTAAAAATAAATTTCAAGAACATTTAGATGCTATGAATATAAATATAACATATGAGAGAGTAAATAATATTTATGCTATGGGTGATTATTTTGCTTTAATGGTAAATGAAAAAATGTATGAAGCGAAAACCTTGATTTTAGCTACAGGTATGGAATACACAAAAGCTATAAAGGGTGAACTTGAATTTTTAGGTAGAGGTGTAGGATATTGTGCTACTTGTGATGCACCTCTTTATAAAAATAAAGTTGTTACAATAATAGGATATAATAAAGAGGCTGAAGAAGAGGCTAGATATGTTAGTGAGCTTGCAAGTAAGCTTTATTATGTTCCTATGTATAAAGGTGAATATGAATTAAATGATAGTATTGAAGTTATTCATGATAAACCTGTTGAAATAAGTGGAGAGTTAAAAGTTAATAAACTTAAATTAGAAAATGCTGAATTAGAAACTGATGCAGTATTTGTCTTAAAAGATACTATTTCACCTGGGCAACTAGTTCCAGGATTAGAAATTGAAGATGGACATATAAAAGTTGATAGAGAAATGAAAACTAATATAGAAGGTTGCTTTGCTGCCGGAGATTGTGTTGGAAAGCCATATCAATATATTAAGTCAGCTGGAGAAGGTAATATAGCAGCGTTGAGTGCAGTTAAGCATTTAGATAATTTAAAGGTTAAGTAAAAAAAGGAAACTACACAAAGTAGTTTCCTTTTTTTTACTTATATATTTTGATATAATTATTATGACTAAGTGTTTAAGGGGTATTATTTATGAGTACAGAATTATATAGTAATTTAGAAAATCATTGGAATAAAAATGGTCATAAACCTTATAAAAAGCAGAATATTAATATAGCAGGCAAAGATGAATGTGATAGAATCTACAGCAATGATTATTATACTGAAAATATACAGTCTGAAATTGCAGATGCATTATTGGAATTAATTATTGATTATAGAGATGATATAGAGCCAATATTAAACTATATAACAAGATATAAGTTACTTGACTTCTATGATAAGTTTTTATCAAAGTTAGATATATTAATTAAAGAGGGAATTGTTGTAAAAGATGAATTGCATAATTTGGCTATTTCGTTTGTAAAAAGATATGATGACTTTGAGGTAATAAAGTTAGGGTTATTGATGTTAAGATTTGGTTCTAATGAAGAAGGGTTAAATATATTAAAGATTTTTTCTAATCATAATGGTTTTATTTTTTATTCTATAGAAGGAATAAAGGGATATGAAAAATGTAATTCTATAATTTTTGAGATTGCAAAAAGATCTACTGGGTATGGACGAGTTATATCATTGTCTAAAATTGAGCCAATAACTTTAGGAATAAAAAAATGGATAGTAGGAGACGCTGTAAACAATATATTTTTACAAGAGTTTTTAGTTGCTATTTCATTTAATAAGATTGATTATGTTCAATACTTTAGTGAAGAAGAAAAAACAAATAAAATGTTTAAAATTTTAACTAGAAATTTATCTTTACTTTATGAACTTAGAGAAAGTTTTGTAAATAGTATCTCTTTTGAACTAATTGATATTTATTGTGGTTGGTTTAAAAAATATAAATGTTCATTTGATAGTTTGTATGTTATGTGTGCATTATTTTCACTATTCTATAAGGTTGATGGTGAGAGTAGCTTAATTGATAAATTAGAATTATCAAAAGAAGAAGAGGAGTTTATAGATTATGAAATAGAAAATTTTATAAAGAGTGATTATACTGATATTTTAAAAAAATGTATTAAATTAAAGAGTGCTGAAATAAGTAAAATTATTGATGTAGCCATGGCTTTGGATGTTTATTTAAGTTTTGATGAATTAATAAGTACGCTTGAAGATAATCCTCTTGATATTTCAATATATAATTATGTTATGAACTGTGGAAGTGATAAAGATAGAAGTGATTTAATTGAGTTTGCTTTAGATAAAATAAATTTTGATAAAATAATTAACACAAATGAACTCATAAACGATGAAGATTTTGATGAAGAGTATATAGAAGATTATTGTTTTTTATTGATAATAGTTTGTATGGATAGAAATTATAAGGACTTTTTAAAGTTAAATTTATTAGCTCTTAAATCAAGATATATAAAAACAAAAATAGAAGCCTTAAATAATTTAAAAAGTATTAAAGATAGATTAGATGACGAAGCTATTAAAGAGATTAAGTTAACGTATGAAAAAGAAATTGATAGTTATCAGAAGAAAAACTTGAGATCACTATTATTGTTGTTAGACGAAGAAACTATAAATAATGAGAAAGAGAATTTAGATAAGTATAGAGTGAAAATTCATGTAAAAGATATATACTTAACTAATATATGGGTTGAAAAAACAGAAAATATAGAAATTATAAAGTTAAGAAGAGAATTGTATGAAGAGGACATTGTGTATTTAAAAGTTGATAAAAATAATGATACAGGTGACAAAATATCAATTTTTAATAATGATGGTTATTTTATTGGTTATATAAAAAGTAAAGAAAATATTGTTTTGAAAAATCTTATGGATTGGGGTAAAATAATATACGGCAAAATTGCAAATATAAGTGAAGATTATAAAGAAATAGAATTGGCGCTTTATTTAAGTTATGAAGATGTTATAAAAGAAGTTTCTAACGCTTTTAATATGGTTATTAGAAATCCTAATGGATACTTGAATTAATAATTTGAATAATAAGTATAATCAGCACAAAAGATGAAGGATAGGTGAAATATGGTGATAGTAGTAGGTGGAATGATAGGGCTTGGGAAAAGTTCTGTAGCAGAAATATTAGGGGAACATTTTAAATCAGAGGTATTTTATGAAAGTGTAGATGATAATCCGATTTTACCACTATTTTATAGTGAAACAGAGGAAGAAATAGCAAAAAAAAGATATCCATTTTTATTACAATTATATTTTTTAAATACAAGATTTAAGAGTATAAAGGATGCACTTCATTATGATAATAATGTTCTTGATAGATCAATTTATGAAGATTGGTATTTTGCAAAGAAAAATATGGAGTTAGGAAGAATATCAGAATTAGAAATGAATATATACGAAGGTTTATTAAATAACATGATGAGTGAGTTAGAAGAACTTCCTAAGAAGGCTCCAGATATTATGGTATATTTAAAAGGTTCATTTGAAACTGTAATGAAAAGAATAAATTTAAGAGGAAGAGATTTTGAAATTGATGATAGCTTAAGAGATTATTATCATTTTTTATGGGAGGATTATGATAATTGGATAAATAATTATTATAATGCGTCAGAAGTTGTGGTAATTGATATGGACAATTTAGACGTGGTTAATAATGAAGATGATAAAGAAATACTTATAAAATTAGTAGAAGAAAAGTTAAGAGAAGTAAGAGGATAATAAAAGGTATAAGAGTATTAGAGAGTGAGATGTGAGGGGATGACGAAGAAAGCAAAAATAATATTACTTTCAATTAGTTTAGGAGTAATAATGTTAATTTCAGTAGTGCTATTTAAATTAGCTTCTGGAGGATTTCAATTTTTGACTTATGCTACTGAGAATTACTTAGAGGTGCAACTAGAGGATTTTTTAAGTAGAGATAGTGGAGAAGGTTACAATGAGAATATAACTATTATTGGGGAAAGAGATTATAATAATAGAACATTGATATTTTATGAATCAGATTGTCAAGAAAATATAATTGTGAGTTATGAAAATAAAGGGAAATTTGGCAAGCATAATGTTTATAATCTCGAGAGAATTGTTAAAAGTGATAATTCTATTGCTATGATAGATATTTATGAGAATAATAGAAAAAAGTATATAATACTATCTAGTTTAAATAGAGATGATTTTGATAGTATAAATATAATGAATAAGTCAACGAATAAAATATTGGAAGAAATAGATTTAAAAAATATTTCAGAAGAAGATTTTAATATTAATGAATTAAATGAGAAAAGTGTTGTTATAGAGTATATACCAAAGTCTAATATTGAGATTAAATTAGAATTAAACAAAAAGAGTGGAAATTAAATTCAACGGGTTCCGTTTCTAGGTGCAAAATACACTAAATAGACTAAAATCTCAATTAAAATCACATGTGAAATCACACTAAGATTCACTTGTGATTTTTTTATTAAATCGTTTATATTGCTTATTTTAGGGAATAATTATAATATATAATTGATTGAAAATCACATAGTAAATCACAGGGTAAATCACATATAAAATAAAAAAATAATAGTTTTATTATCTTTGTGAATATATATGTGATTTTATATGTGAATACGTATGTGATTTATACCTAAACGAAAGGAGTTGCGGAGGTGAAGTATATAAAACCTAAAAAAGAAAATAAGAAAAAGGTTTCTTTGGAATTATCAACAAGAACACTTGCCATATTAGAGCATTACTCTAAATACACTCAATATAGCCAAGAAGAAATACTGGATATGTTTTTATTAAACCTATTAGAAGATACTGATTTCATAGAATGGGTTAATAAGCAAAGATACAATAAGAAAATACTTGCTTCATTGTATGATACTATTAGTGATTCGGAGTTGAAGGATAATGAAACTAAAGAGATTGTCAGATAAAACTGTTAGTAAAGTAAAAGTTATTCCACCTATTACTCAAGAAGAATTTAATCAGAGGGAAATAGACTATACCACTTTATCAAAGATGGAGTTTTCGAGAAAATATGGATACCTTTTATATACCCCAGTAGAATTAGTTGTTGATAAAAAGTTTTATAACATTCAAACTAACTTTTGTGCTAACCCTTTTTGTAAATGGTATGGTAAAGAGCAATTTAAGTATAAGAATCTAAAGGGAAATCCTTCTCGATATATAATTACAGGAAAGAGTTTTAAATCAATAAAGTGTAATGATATTGATGATGATACTATTGATAAGCCTGTAATAAGAAGTTATGTGGCTCCTTATTCAAATTGGGCAATGGCAGAAGAAATTAAAAGGTTAATAGATATTAATACTACAGTTCCTATCGAGCCTGATTATATATTCCATAAAGAAGATTGTTCTAAAAAAGATTTAAATCCGTTTGATAATCCTAATAGTTTTTATAGACGTGGTAAAAGTTCAAGCAACTCTCAAAAGTATCAGTGTAAATTATGCAAGAAAATTACAAATGTCTTACCAGAGCAGAAAGAATGTTTTACTTATTATCAAAAGAAGAATGATATACTACCTCTATTTATGAAACTAATATTAAGCAGAACTCCTGTAACAAGAATATGTGAAATATTAGATATTGGTAGCAGCACTTACTACAATAAATTAGAGTGGTTATATAGAAGGTGTTTAGAATTTCTTGAGCGACATGAAGATAAGAAGTTAAAGAAAACTCATTTCGATACATTATGGCTTAACACTGATAAATTCACTTATCATCTTAACAATGTTAGAAAAAAGGGACATGGTAAAAAATCTATTTTGGAAAAAGAGAAACCGT
This sequence comes from Clostridium sp. NSJ-49, assembly GCF_014287725.1. Classification (NCBI taxonomy): domain Bacteria; kingdom Bacillati; phylum Bacillota; class Clostridia; order Eubacteriales; family Clostridiaceae; genus Clostridium; species Clostridium sp. NSJ-49. The sequence goes on from NZ_JACOOP010000028.1 coordinate 37,757, forward strand.
TGTTTCCTACAAGCATTATAGCGACTACAGATTCGAGAAGTAGATATATATTTAGAGCAGATGTTGCTTTTGATTTTACTACATCCGTAAACGAAGTTAAAAATGACTATATAAGATATAAGGAAGATAAGTTGAATACATATTTGCAAAAGACAAGTAAATATAAAATATCTAAAACAACTACTGATTCTACTTTAAGTGAATTGGAACTTTTTTTAAGAGATTTAGAAGTTAGAAAATCATATATAGATGGATTTCATGTTAATTCAACATACACTACTTATGCACATCATTGGCTAATAAATAACTTGTTAAATGTTGATAAGTTATTTATAGTTACGGATGAAGATACTTCTTTACTAACATCTCTTTTGAGAATATATAAAGGAAGTATTTCAAGTAAAGATACTCATATTTTCACCTGCAAGATTGATAAAGAATTAGATAAAAATGAAGCATATAAACAATATTTAACTCATAAAGAAAATATTAAATTATGGCAAGAGGCTAATGATTTAAAAGAAGGTTTAGGCAAAGCAGCGATAGACCTATTGGCTCATACTATATTTAATAATGATATATATATAACTGAAACAATTAACGGAAAAGATTATGTTGTTGGAACTAATGGTTCTATCCCCCATCCATTTCCTTATAAAGATGAAGGATATAGATATATTAATTGTGTTACAGATTTATCTAGCCTTAATTGTTATGAATTAGCAGAGATAATGTATAGGGTAGATTTGAGGTCTATAAACACTTTTTTCAATCAGATAAGAAGAAAGGTATCAATATTGGAAAGACCATTATCAGGTGGCAGAGGAGAAGGGAAAAGTTATATATATGCTAATTTTAATCCTAAATATGCTCAATATATGATAACTATTTTAAGAACATATTTAAACTTCTGTGAGACTTATAAATATAAAGGTGAAGAAATAACCCCTGCCATGAGATTGGGAATATCTAAAAAGAAATATAACATTGAAGATATTTTATATTTAAAGTAATTGAATATAAATAAAGCGTAAATGACTGACTATTAATAGTCAGTCATTTACACTTTATTCTAATTATCGAAATCATCTTCATTTAGTTTATTATCAATAATTTGTTGTTTTTTCTTATTTATATTTATCATTACCGAACGAAATACAAAGAAGAAAAGGACAAAACTAACAAAATATAATGCCAAATTTTTCACATTATATTGCCCGCTTAATATTGCAAATAAAATTACGGAAGCAATCCCTGAAACAACTGTGTTTAATAATATTTTTTTCTTACCCTCGCCATTTGGGTTCCATATATCAATCCCTTTTGTTAAGTTACGAATTGAAATAAATCCCCCACATCCTATTAATGCAAAAAATTCAACAGCATATTGAGCGAATGGAGCATTCATAAGAAATTTCTGTACAATAATAGAAATCATCAATCCAACCACTAACCACCCGTATGCCTCACTTTGAATTTTTCTTCTCTCCAAAAGTATTCTTTCATCTTGAATTTTATTGTTCTTCATCTAATCCCTCCCAAAATAAATCATTTAGTGTTTTGTTTAATGTTTTGCAGATTGCTATACAAAGATTTAGTGTAGGGTTATAATCACCAGATTCAATAAGCCCTATAGTTTGTCTTGTTACGCCTACTGCTTTAGCCAAATCATCCTGTTTCATATCGCATTCAATACGAGCGATTTTCATTCGTTTATTTTTCATATAGCACCTCCTTATATTACATACTATATAGTATATATTACTAAATGTCAAATATATATTGCATTAAGAATAAAATAATAGTCATATAATATTTGAAACGCTTTGGATAAATATACATATTTTTACTTACTAATCCTTTTTTATTGTATATATAATGAAAAAAGTTCTAAGTCATTTATTTAACTTAGAACTTTAGTGATTTATTATGTGATTCTGTATGAGATTTTAATTGTGATTTCTTATGAGAATTTATAACTTTGCACCTCAAAACGGAACCCGTTGAATTAAACTCCACTCTTTTTCTTCTTATTATTTAAATGAAGCAAATGATGCATCAGATGGCATTCTCCAATCACCTCTAGGGCTTAAAGAAATAGTTCCAACTTTTGGACCATCAGGTAATGCGCTTCGTTTAAATTGTTGAGTGAAAAATCTATATATGAATTTATCTAACCATTTTTCAATCTCTTCTTTAGAATAGTCATTTTTAAAGGCATTTTCTGCTAAGAATAATATTCTTTCTTTTGAAGAACCATGTTTTATAAAGTGATATAGGAAAAAGTCATGAAGCTCGTAAGGACCTACTATATCTTCTGTTTTTTGAGAGATATTTCCCTCGCTATCTTTAGGTAGCAATTCAGGACTTACTGGAGTATCTAAAATATCTAATAATGTTTCAGAAACATCTTTGTTAGATTCATTTTCAGCTACATACTTAACTAAATACCTTACAAGAGTTTTAGGAATTGAAGGATTTACGGAGTACATGCTCATATGATCTCCATTATAAGTACACCAACCTAATGCTAATTCAGAAAGGTCTCCAGTACCTATAAGTAATCCACCTTCTTTATTTGCTAAATCCATAAGTATTTGAGTTCTTTCCCTAGCTTGAACATTCTCATATGTTACATCGTGTATATCTTTATCGTGGCCTATATCTTTAAAGTGTTGAAGAGAGGCTTCAACTATGTTTATTTCTCTAAGGTCACAGTTAAGTTCCTTACATAGAGTTAAAGCATTATTATAAGTTCTATCTGTAGTTCCAAAGCCTGGCATTGTAATAGTAATAATATTTTTATTATCAATGCCAAGAAGTTTAAATGTCTTAGCAATTACTAGTAATGCTAAAGTAGAATCAAGTCCTCCGGAAATTCCTATAACAGCTTTTTTTAAGCCAACATGCTCTAGTCTTTTTGCAAGAGCTGATGATTGTATATTAAAGATTTCTTTGCATCTTTCATCGCGCTCATGAATATTTGATGGAACGAAAGGATGCTTATCTATATATCTAGTAAATTCATTTATTTTAACATCTTTAAAAGCGAAATTAATATATTTAAATTGATGTAGTAAAAAAGATGAAGAATCTCTAAAACTTAAATTCTTTAATCTTTCAGAGTTTAATTTAAATACATCTACACAAGATGAAATAACTTCATTTTCTCTTTGGAATCTTGAGTTTTCTTCTAAGATAGATCCATTTTCAGCTATAATAAGGTGACCACTAAATAATAAATCTGTTGTAGATTCATATACACCGGCTGAAGAATAGATATAAGAAGACATACATCTAGCACTTTGGTTAGAAATTAAAGATTTTCTGTAATCTTTTTTGCTAACTAGTTCGTTAGAGGCTGAAAGATTACCTATAATATTGGCACCAGCTAAAGAAAGATAAGAGCTAGGGGGAATAGTTACCCATAAATCTTCACAAATCTCAACTCCAAATTTATAATCTCCAGCATTAAATATTAAGTTTGTACCGAAAGGAATATCTTTTTGGAATGAAAGGTTAACTTTTTGGTCTATTATGTTGACACCTTGAGTAAACCATCTTTTTTCATAGAATTCACTATAGTTGGGAATATATGACTTAGGAACGATACCTAAGATATTTCCTTCAAAAATTAGATAGGCACAATTGTATAATACGTTATTATGTAAAAGTGGTGCACCTACTGCTATTAACATATCTTTATCTATGCTACTTTTCACAATAGACTCTAAACCTTTTATAGATGCATTTATAAGTGAAGAATTTAAAAATAAATCTCCACAAGTATAAGAAGTAACGCATAATTCAGGAAATACTAAGAATTTTATATTCTTATTTTTTGCATCTTCAATACAATGACATATATTTTCTATATTATAAACTATATCTGCAACTCTAGTTTTAGGGCATGCTGCTCCGACTTTTATAAAATCCATTTTATCATCTCCGTAAATAAATATTATTTAGTATTAGATTAAAAAGTTAATATAATACATATAAGACAATAATAAAAGGAAAATGCTATAAAATCAACGAAAAGAAAAGGAAAATTAAAACTACGATATTAAATGGTTTAAAATAACTTATAAAATAATAAAAAATAACTTGCAATAAAATAAAAAATAGCATATACTGTAAGCATGAAGAATAAAATATATAAATATCAATTTATTGGAAAGTGTTATATAATAAACTTATCCACAAAGTTGTATCTATATATTTCATGGTAAAATACTTTTATTATTAATGAAAGGGGGAGAACTATGTTAGATGTTATTATTTGGTTAGTAGTAGCAGTTGTCGCAATAATAGTTGATATAGTTACAAGTAGTTTTATATTTATGTGGTTTTCAATAGGAGCATTAGTAGCAATAATTTTATCATTCTTTGGCATAAGTATGGCTTTGCAGTTTATAGTATTCTTGATAACGGGAATAGTTTTAATTGCTGTGGGGTATCCTTGGGCTAAGAAGAAATTTAAGGTAGAAAAAAATCATACACTTACTATGGAACAAGCATATATAGGAAGAGTTATGAAAGCAAATGAAGATATAGTTGAAAAATCTAAGATTAAAGTAGATGGAATATATTGGACAGCATATAACAAAGGAAAGAAGATAAGTAAGGACGATCAATTCGTTATAGTAGGAATAGAAGGTAATAAATTAATAGTTGAATTAAAGGAGAATTAGTATGATTAAATTAATTGTTATTGGAGTTTTATTACTAATAGTATTATTAGTATTACTATCATCTATTAAGGTAGTAAACACAGGTTATTTATACGTAGTAGAAAGATTGGGGCAATTTCATAGAATTTTAGAACCAGGTTGGCACTTTATGATTCCTGGAGTAGATTTTGTAAGAAAAAAGGTATCAACTAAACAACAAATTTTAGATGTACCACCTCAATCAGTTATCACAAAGGATAATGTTAAAATTTCTGTAGATAATGTTATTTTCTATAAGATGTTAAATGCAAGGGATGCTGTATATAATATAGAAGATTTTAAATCAGGTATAGTTTACTCAGCAACAACTAATATGAGAAATATCATTGGTAACATGACTTTAGATGAAGTATTATCAGGAAGAGATAAGATAAATTCAGATCTTTTAAGTATAATTGATGAAGTTACAGATGCGTATGGTATTAAAATTCTATCAGTTGAAATTAAAAATATAATTCCACCAGCTGAAATACAACAAGCGATGGAAAAACAAATGAAGGCTGAAAGAGATAAGAGAGCAGCTATTCTTGAAGCCGAAGGGCAAAGACAATCTCAAATTGAAAGAGCTGAAGGGGAAAAGCAAGCTAAGATTTTATCAGCAGAAGCTGAAAAACAAGCTAATATAAGAAGAGCAGAAGGTTTAAGAGAGTCTCAATTATTAGAAGCTGAAGGTAAAGCTAAGGCTATAGAACAAATAGCTATTGCTGAGGCAGAAGCTATCAGAAAAGTTAACCAAGCAATTATTGAATCAGGTACAAATGAAACAGTTATAGCATTAAAACAAGTAGAAGCTCTTAAAGAAATGGCAAATAATCCAGCTAACAAGTTAATTTTACCTAATGAGACATTATCATCTTTAGGAAGCATTGCTGCTATAGGAGAAATGTTAAAAGGTAATAACGAATAAAAGTAAAGAAATAAGGAAATATTATAAATAACCCAACAGGGTTACGTAGGAAGAGTTGTCGTATGAATTTTCATATGGCAATTCTTTTTTTGTATAATTTTGATTATTAATTGACATAAGAAGGAGAACTACTATGATATAATAGAGTTAATGAAAGAAAATAGTGGAGGTTAATATGTTTTTTATTGGAATATTTGGAGTTGATAATAAAGAAAGAGTAATAAATGAAAGTCAGAATATATACTGTAAAGGATGTAATAAGTACGAATTAGGGAAAGTTATTAAAAAGTATAGCTTTTTTCATTTCTTCTTCATTCCACTATTTAAGTGGAATGAACAATATTATGTTATTTATAATGAGTGTAATCATATTTATGGTATATCAAAAGAAAAAGGTAAACGTATAGAAGGTGGTGAGAAAATAGAGATAAATTATTGGGATTTAAAAGACTTAGATGGATATAGTTATAATGGTGGTAATATATGTATTAATTGTGGAAGAAAAATAGAAGAAGGTTTTGTATTTTGTCCATATTGTGGTGAAAAATTAAAATAGAATTTTGAAGTGATTGTCAAGTTTAATTACATAATAAGTAAAAAATTTTGACTATATCAAAAAAACATATATAATTGTATATGTGATTTTTCAGAATATGATATGAGGTGACTTAATATAATATGGCAGATAATAATAAAATACAAGAAGAAATAATAAAGGCAGATATTAAAGCGGTAGAGAGACTGTGGAAAAATAGCATTCAAGATAACTTATTGGAGTCTTTATTAGAAAAAATGACAAAGGAAGAATTAGTTAAAGTTGCTAAAAAGTATTCCATTAAAGGACTAACATCTTTAAAGAAAGCAGATGTTGTTGAAAGAATAAAAAATGGTATTTTAGAAAAATATGAACAAGCTTTAGATGTTATCAATGAAGATACTTTAAAATTTATTGAAGAGTTAATAGAGAATAATGGACAAAAATTATATAGCTGTAATGATATAATATATTCAAATTATTTAAGAAATAGAGGATTAGTATTTACAGGAACTGTAGATGACGAACTTTTTGTAATATTACCAAAAGAACTTATAGAATTATTTAAAGAAAAAATAAATAAAGAGTTATATCAAAAAGCTAGACTAAATAGAGAGATAATAAGAGCTATAGCAGGAATGATATATTATTATGGAGTTATGGATATAACTTCTATTAAGGAAAATTTAGAAAGAGTATTCGTATGTGAATTTGATTTAGGTTTTATAAAGACTATAGCGCTAACTGGGGAAGAATTAGGATATGATTATGTGGTTGATGAGGAAGTCTTATACCATATAGATGTTGAAGATGTTGAAAAATTAATAAAAGATCAAAGTTTATGTCAGAATGATTATTATAAATTTGATAAGAAAAGTTTAATTAAGGCTGGTGAACCAGATTTTATTGAAGAAAATAAACAGGCTGAAAAACTAAAAAAAGTTTTTAGAGAATTATTTGTTATAGATAATAATATTTTAAGAGAAGAAATGGATTCATTCATAATAGCTATCAAGAATGAAATGTCAAAAGATGAAGCTATAGAAGCTTTCTTAGAAGCTTACGAAATTGAATCTGATGAAGAAAAAGATATTTTTAAACATGAATTAGATGTTTTTGCTAGAAGTATTAGAAGATGGACTCTAAAAGGAAATAATGAAAACGAGATAAAGAAGAATGAGCAAAGAGTAGTTAATGAAGTTAAAATTGGAAGAAATGATCCTTGTATTTGTGGAAGTGGTAAGAAGTACAAAAAGTGTTGTGGAAAATAATGAGGTTATAAATTATGTTCAATATGGCCATTATAGTAATTGGAATAATTGAGTTTTATATAGGTGTAACCATAAGTGTTTTTTCAAAATCTAAAAAGATAAATGGATTTATCAAATTTCTTTATGATTTTGAAGATGAAGAAGGAAAGATTCAATCAATATTAAATAAATGGATAGGTGAGAATTATGGTATTGTGGGAAGTATGTATGTATTTCTTGCAAGTATAGCTATAGCATTTAATGCAGATTGGTTTATGTTAATCTTAGAAATATCAATAGTAGAATTTTTAAGTTATAAAAGGATAAATAAAGGAATTAAAGATATAATAAAGAATTCACAATAGGTATTATACTTATTGTGAATTTTGCTATAGGAAGTGGTTAGCGTTGGATAAGTCGTATTTGTTTAATAATTATATAAGTATAGCTAGAGGTTTTTTAGCTGAAAAGAATAATATGAAAGCATTGAAATTTCTTAAGAAGGCTTATGAATGTGAAGAAGGAAAAGAAGATGTAGAATTAATTTTAGATATAGCACTTTTATATGATAAGATTGGTAATCCTGTACTATCTAAGAAAATGTACAAAGAGGTTTTGAATATAGATGAAAATGAAGCTAGAGCATACTATGGAATTGGAGTACTTTATGATGAAAGTGAAAATTTTATAGAAGCTATAAAATATTATAAAAAGACAATTTCTATTGATGAGAATTATGATAAAGCATATTTCTTTTTGGCTAATTGTTATGATGAGATTGGAGAAAAAGAGAAAGCGATAGATTGCTATAAAAAAGTAATAAATTTAAATCCAGAAGATTTATGGGCAAATGCGAATTTAGCCTGTATATATGATGAAATCGGAGAAAACAAATTAGCACTAAAATATATGATGAATGCTTTGGAGATAGCACCAAATCATTTTAGAATACTATTTAATATGGGAGTGTTCATGGCCAAGTGTGGAGATGAAGAGAAAGCTAAAGAGTTTTATAAAAAATCTATTTTAGAAAACAGTAAATTTCCATATAGCTATTTAAATTATGCAGTATTATATAGAGAGAAGAATAAATTTAAAGAGGCTATTGATATTATAAGTGAAGGAATAAAAGAAAATCCGAAACAAGGTTTTTTATATTATAATAGAGCATGCTTTTATGTTAATTTAAAAGAATATGATAAAGCTTTTGAAGATTTACATATGTCTATAAAGCTTGATGAAATTTTTGAAGAATACATGAGAAATGATGAAGAATTAAATCCAATAAGAACGCTAAATGAGTATATACAGTTATATGGAGATTAAGGTAATACTTATATAGTGTATATATAAAATAAATATTATAAAAGAATTGTAGAAAAAAATCAAAATTTGATTGAAAGTTTAACTAATATTTATTATTATTAGAATAGGATTAGTAATTAAGTAGGAGTGAAATTGATGACTAATAGAAGTGAATCAGAAAGCGTACTGAATAAATTATTAGTTCAGTTGTTTAGAGATATTTTAGATATTGAAGAAAAGTGGTTACAAAATAGTGAATTTTCGGATCTTTCGGTGACCGAAATTCATGTCATTGAAGCAATATCTTTAGATAAAGAAAGAACTATGAGTGAAGTAGCTTATGATTTAAGCATTACCGTTGGGACTTTAACTACAGCTATAAATAAACTTGTAAAAAAAGGATATGTAGATAGAAGAAGAATTGAAGAAGATAGAAGAGTTGTATTAGTTATGTTGACTGATAAAGGTAAAGAAGTATTTAAGTATCATGAAGAATTTCATAATGACATGGTAAAATGCACTATTGATAGTTTCTCTAAAGAAGAGGAGATAGTTTTAGTATCGGCATTAAAGAGAGTATCAGAATTCTTTGAAGAAAAATACCATCTTATAAAATAATAAGTGTTTAAATAGACATCTGATTTGATGTCTATTTTTTTATAATTAAGATAACTTAATATGAAAAATGAATAAATATATGCTTAATGTTGAATCATATTTATATAATATTAAAATTGTAAATAGAGATGAGCATAATTGATCTTTTAAAAAGTGAATATTAATTAGAGATGAAAAAATAGGAAAATTAGGATTATTAGTAATAAAGTGACCTAAAAAAGGGCAGACTATCCCTATGAGGATAATAAAATGTAAAATATTAGGTTGTTAAAGAGCTAACTAGCTCGTTTAAGCTTGCTTAGAGAACAAATCTTATCTTCCTTTTTATTAACA
>NZ_JACOOP010000029.1:0-46042 GCF_014287725.1 Clostridium sp. NSJ-49
GTATATGCTATTAGTTTTATCCAAAGGAGCAAAAATGATACTGAAAAATTTGAGTGATATAAAAAATCTTGGCCATAAAGGCCTTGATATATAAGGGTTAAGAAATATGATTAACCCTATAATGAATAATTTATAAGGGGTGATAATATTGACGTTTTCAAAAAAATTAATAAGAAAAATTATTCCAACACTATTAATAACTTTAACATCAACATTTGCATATACTGCAAATGCTAGTGTTGTCCCAGAAAACTCTGAACTAAATTGGTATTTTGTAAATAGAGGTAAGGATACACTTCCTGAAGGTCCAAAAGAATCTGTAAATATTCTTAAAGATTATGATGCTTACTACCTAGGTGATACAGAGAGTAAAGTTATTTATTTAACCTTTGATGAAGGATACGAAAATGGTTATACTGAAAAAATATTAGACATTTTAAAGGAAAAAGGTGTTCCAGCGGCATTCTTCGTAGTAAAGCCGTATATTACTCAAAATCCAGAAATAATTAAAAGAATGGCTGACGAAGGCCATTTAGTTTGTAATCACTCTTCTCACCATCCATCAATGGCATCTATAACAGATCCTTCAAAATTCAAAAGCGAGTTTACTGAAGTAGAAGATGCCTATAGAGAAGTCGTTGGCACAGATATGCCTAAATTCTTCAGACCTCCAATGGGTAAATATTCAATTAACTCTTTAAAGATGACAAAAGATTTAGGGTATAAAAGTATTTTTTGGAGCTTTGCCTATAAAGATTGGCTAAAAGACGAGCAACCATCAGAAGAGTACGCTATGAAGAAAATTACAAACGGTGTCCACCCTGGTTGCATAATGTTATTACATGCAGTTTCTAAAACAAATACAAATATTTTAGGTGCTGTAATAGATCAAATAAGAGCCGATGGATATGAATTTAAATCTTTAGATCAACTTCCTTAAAATATTAATATAACAAACAAAAATCTCCTTGCAAAATACAAGGAGATTTTTAAACTATTAATCACATTTTCATCTACTAAGATTTTTACTTAGTATCTTTTTTATATATTGAGGATAATATTTAGTAAGTTCTGCATGACTCTCATAATGTTCTAAATCAAATTCACTCTCATAATTCAAGTTTATTAATTCATCTATAAGTGGTTTTAAGTCTGATTCAAAAGTCTCTTCCTTATCTGAATAATGAAGAAAAATCTTATTTTTATTCTCTTTATTTTTAATTAATGCCTCTTTTAATAATTCATTTAATATACTTATAGATTCTTGGTTACAATTTCCCATAATATACTTAAGAATTTCTGTATGCCCAGGTAAATTTAAATAATTACCTAAGTTATACTGTGGAGCACCAACTACAATATAAGTATCTTTTCTTCTAACTCCAAAGTAAAGTGCAGCATATCCACCTTTGCTTGACCCAATATAAAACTCTTTTTTAGGTTCTATTTTCTTACAAATATCATTAATTAAAGATTCCACATCTTTTTCTATAGCGAAATCTCTATCTTTTCCTAAATAATAAGCTCCTCTTTCATCAAACCCAAAATCATCCAAAATAAAAAGTTTATTACATTTAAATTCCTCTAAAGTCTTAATATAATTATATCTTGCCTTTTGACCAACTTTTGTACAAGCCGTAAAAACAATCAATAAATCTTTTGAGCCTTTTTTTTCTTCAAATAGGTATTTAATATTATATTTCTTACCACTATATATCCTTTGTTTGAACTTCATCAAACACTTAGTTTTTAAAAGATCTACAGCCTTTTCAACCTTTATTAGTAAACTCATATCTTCTCTCCTAAAAACCTTAGTTTAGCCTTCAAAACTCTCAACTATTTTATTTTTTCTTTCTAAAGATTCATTCATAAGTTCTTTGCACCTATCTAGAACAAAACTTACAGATTCTTTATTCTTTATACTAAAATAATTGACCTTTACATTAACTATAGCAGATTCAATAGAACTATGTAAAAGAATCGCTGCAACAATTCCATCTGATATCAAGTTTTTATTTCCATATTTTATAGCAAATTCTATATTATCATAAAATTTTATAGCTTTCTCAGCAAGTTCTAAGGGAACGTTCATAGATAATATCGTATTATCTAATATCTTTTTACCTCTTATATCTCTATCTTCTTCTGTTTCTTTAGGCAACTTATAACAATCCATAAGGTTTGTAAAAGCTTCTCTGTCCTTATCCATATAAGTTAACGACTCTTGTATAAGTTTTTTACTTTCTTCTGATAGCTCTATCATTTTTTTCTTCTCTTCTTGATTAAGACTTTCAAAAGTTTTTTTATCTATAGTAAATGAATACACCATAGAATTTAATGCAGAAGCTAAAGCTGTTACTAAAGCAGCAACACTTCCCCCTCCTGGTGATGATAAATCACTTGCTAAATCCCCTATAAACTCATCTATTTTATATTGTTTAAAATCCATAGCTAAAACTCACTTTCTTTTATGATATTTTTATACACAGATATTATCTTATCTGCAATAACATCTGGATTAAATCTATTAAAACAATCTTCTCTTAATTTTTCTGGGATAAATTTATCTTTATTCATAGCCATTTTCTCCATAGCATTAGCTAAAGCATTAATATCATCAACATTAACTATATACCCATTATCTTTAGTTATTATATCCTCTGCTCCACCATTAAAGGTTCCAATAACAGGGGTTCCACTTGCTAAAGCTTCTATATACACAACACCAAAAGTTTCATATCTAGATGGTAATACAAAAGCATCAGCCTGCTTCATCCACTTAGACACATCATGTCTTGATAATGCACCTAGAAATGTTACTTTATTACTAACTCCCTCTTTATTAGCTAACAATTCTAACCACTCTCTTTGACTGCCATCTCCACCTATAACTAATTCACAGTTATTTGTGTCTTTAAATGCTTTACTAAAACTTTTTATTAAAGTATCAAATCCTTTTTCACCTTCAAGAAAAGCTAAGGAAAAAAATATAAACTTATCATTTGGTTTTCTATCTTTTAATTGAAAATCAGAAAAATGAATTAAATTACCTATAACTTTAATATCATCACGTTTAGTTAATTCTTCTAATTCTCTCTTCAGCCCATTTCCAACTGCTATTAATTCTTTCGCAGTATTATAAGAATCAACAATACATGGAATATAGCTTTTTCTTATATAAGGACCTCTTTCAACAGATGAATGTTCTGTTATAACTAAAGGGACATTAAACTTTTTCGATAAATATGCAGCACTAATACCACCCCATAATGATGATTGTGCATGAATTATATCAATTTTACCTTCTTTTTTTTCAATCTCTTTAAACAATTTTTCCATTCTTTTATTGAATACTTTAAACATCAATGGACTTTTAGGAATAAAATTATAATTCTTATATCTGTACGTCCTTAAGTTATCCTCTATATTAAAATATAATCCACTTTTTTCTTTAACCTTATTTATTAATGTAAGTGGCCATATCTCATTATAAGCTACTGTTATTTTAACACCTTTACTTTGTAGTGCTAATGCTTGTTCTTTAAAAAAACTGCCATGAACCTTATTTCTTTCATTTGCATACCAAGAAGGTATAAACATTATATGCATATTGTCTACCCCCTTAATATTTTATTTAATCTTTCTGAAATATTTGCCCACTCATATTCTTTTAGTGGTTTAGTTAATTTATTTTCCTTAACCAACTCAATAATTTTATTTATACCTTCTATGATTTCATCTTCATTGTTATTTACAACTATACATTTATCATTATTTAATACTACATCTTTTATAGGATCATTTTCGTCTCCTAGTATTACAAATATTCTACCTTCTGCTCCAAAATAATCGTAAATTTTTGCTGGTATTTGTTTAGAATTCTTATTTCCAAATAAAAGTAACACTTCACTATTTAACATATAAGATAAAGCTTCTTTATAAGGAATTCTCGGTGATACATTTACATTTTCTACAGATTTTAATTTACTCTCTACTGATTTGTCATCTATATTCCCAAAGAATAAAATATTAAGACTGTTAAATAATTCAATATCTTTTTCTTTAATTTGATTTACAGCATCTATAAATGGATTTACATCTCTTAATTTACTAAAAATTTCACCCGCATAAACAAAATTCACTTTAAAATTATCTATTTTCTCTGGAATTCCTAAAGCTTTAATATCTCTATAAGAATTACTATCATACCCTCTAGTAAGTATGTAAGTTTTTTCTATTGGTATATTATATGTTTTAACATAATCATCTCTATTAGCTTTAGTTACAAAAATAAACCTATCTGAAAGCTCAACCACCATCTTTTCCCAACGTCCTTCGATGCTCTTTCTTATACTTCCAATACCTTCTCTTGTAGAATCTTTAAGCCAAGGATCACTCCAATATGTAACCCATGGTATATCTTTAAACTTTTCTTTTATTTTTAAAGCACATATATGGCTTGATGGTGGTTCATGCATCGAAAAAATAACATCATAATTATTCTTCTTCACTAATTCAATTCCATACTTTGATGCTCTCCTAGCCCAATTTAAGTACATATCAGGTACAGCAACTATAGCTTTTGCCTTTTTTAAATTCTTCTTTAAGAAACTACTTTTATTTGAGGCATTATTATCTTCATCTTTATTAAGAGTTTTTTTAGGCATTATCTTTTCGAAAATCTTACCTCCAGATATAATATGAAGATTAACTTTCTTATCTAGCATATTTAAAATATACTCATCATAATAAATCGAATTTTCAGGAAAATTTACTGTTAATAAATCAATTTCATTATCTTTAGCTAAGTTATTCAAATATTGTAATGTTTCTATAGACGCAGAATTATTTATCAAAGGAGAATAACAAGCAATAAATAATATCTTCATATCCTATCTAACCTCTTTTCTTATAAACTTCTTAAGCAGCATATCTAATATTTCTTTTAACTCTTTAACCCTTAGTACAATACATCCTGTAAAGAAGACTATACTACCAATAGCACCATCTATAATTAAGACCATAAAAGGATTACTAATACCTAAGAAATCATTAACTATCTTCACTATAAATATCATAATAAATGCAGATATAGTAATCTTAGATAAGCTTTTTAACATATCTCTTAAATCAATGTTTCCTATAACCTTCTTAGTGGAATAGAATAGTAAAATTGCAGTTACAGCTGACGTAATAGAAGATGCTATAGCTACTCCTAAAAGTCCAATTTTTCTCGATAATGTTATACTTAAAACTATATTAACTACAACTCCTATAACACCATTTATAGTCGTTATCTTCGTTTTTTGCATTGAAAATAGTGATGAATTTAATATATCACGTACTCCTAAAAATGGGATTTGCATTGAATAACCTAAAAGAGCTATAGATGTTAATGTAATCGCACTAGCTCCAAACTGATTTCTTCCATAAAAAGCTGTAACTATTTCTTTATTTAACAGTATTATTGCAAAAGCAATTGGAATTAATAATAGAGATATTATAACTATTGATTTGCATAAATATGTTAAAAATCCTTCATTATCACCTTCGTTTAATTTATTGCTCATAACAGGATATAATACAGATACGATCGACGTTGTAATGGCCGTATTAATAAATACTATAATCTTTTGAGCATAATCTAAAGCTGACATAGACCCTACATCTAAAGTTGAAGATATATTTAAATCAACTATCATATTTAACGAATTAGCTCCAGCTCCAATAATTACTGGCACAACTAATATCAGTACTCTTTTTATCCTCTCATCTTTTAAATTTATATGAGGAATAATTCTATAGCCTTCCTTGTAAAGGGCTGGAATTTGAACTACTACACGTAAGGCATTTCCTATTACATTAGCTACAGTTAACCCTAATATACTTATATCCTTAAATAAAACTAAATAAATTATCATAGGTAAATTTAAGAATAATCCTAAAATCGAAGGTAAAATAAACTTTTCACAAACCTGAAGCATAGAAAGAAAACAAACATTTATCGATAAAAATAATAAATTGATTAAGCTAATCTTCGTTAATGTAATCGCTAAATCCATTCTTTCTTGATCAAAACCTGTTGCTACAATCTTAACTAAATCTTTTGTAAATATAAGTCCAAATACTAAAAGCAATACCGAAATAGCTGAGAGAATGCTTATTATATTATTAGAGAATTTAAACATTTCCTCCTTACCTTTTTCGTATTTAACTTTACTTATCATCGGTATAAATACAGTTGATATTGCTAGCCCTATAATAGTAAATAGATTATCAGGAATAGAAACAGCCGCTTTATATGCATCAGTATACACTCCAGCTCCAAAATTAGATGCAACCAAGATATCTCTAACCATCCCTAAAACTCTACTAAGTAAAGTAACAATCATAACAACAAAGGTTGCTTTAAAAATTTTATTTCCCTTCATAACTTGTTCCTCTATCTTTCACAACAAGCCATAAGAACTTAGGAATACTTCCAAGCCTTTTAATTCTAAAAGGCTCTTTTATAACTCTATATGCCCATTCCATCCCTATATTAATCATCCACCTCGGTGCCCTTTTTACTTTGTCACCTATTACATCAAAACTTCCACCTACACCCATAAAAATCTTCACTGGAAGCTCATCCATATACTTAACTATAAAATTCTCTTGTCTTGGACATCCCATAGCAACAAATAATGCTAATGGCTTTTTATCTTTTATATCATTTATAATTTCATCTGCATTTTCAATATCAAAAAATCCATTTCTAGCACCAACTATTTTTACCTGTGGGTACTCTTCTAAAAGTTTATCTTTACAAGCATCTAAGCTATCCTGTGAAGCTCCTAAAAGATAAACTCCTTCACCATTCTCATTACATCTTTTAATTATTTCTTTCATTAATTCTATTCCAGCAATTTTTTCTTTTACTGGTGTTTTCAAAATCCGTCCTGAAATTTGTGTTCCTACCCCATCTGGAATAATAAGTGCTTTATTTGACTTAAAATTTTCTAATAACTTTTCATTTCTAAGTCCTGTGTATAGCACCTCTGGATTACCAGATATAACATGAACTTTCTCATAGGAAAAGACCTTATCTAAGCATTCTTTTTTAGTTCCAGAAAAAATTTTATACCCTAAAATCTCTATATATCCCTCTCTATTTTCTATCATATAACATTCCTCTTTAAATTACTTATTTTTTATAATGTTCTCTATTTGTTTAACTATTTCATCTTCAGGATTAAGCTTCTTAGCAATTTCTAAATGAAGATTAGCATTTTCCATATCTCCTATATTTAAGTAACACATTATTATATTTGTACAAATTTCTACATCCCTTGATACTTCAAAAGCTTTTTTAAATAATCCAATAGCCTTTTCATAATCTCCAATACAAGCATAGTTAAGACCAAGTTCTACTACCACCTCTAAAATACCACTTTCTCTTCTTATGCTCTCTTCTAAGTAATAAATCGCTTTGTCATAATTTTCTAGCTTTCTGAATCCTATTCCTAAATAGTAGTAAATCAATGGATTCTCATCAAACTCATTGCATAAGCTAAGTAAAATCTCTATAGATTTAGTTGGATTATTTTCTAGTAAAGCTATAGCTTTTTCATAATCAGCAATATTATTAATATCTTGATTTAAAATCTTTATTTCTTCAGTCTCTTTTCCACCTTTATTAAAATACTCATTTAATGCTACTCTCGCTGCTTCAAATTCACCTTTTTCCTTTAATATCATAGCTTTATATAAGTAACCTTCTGTTATCTTTAAAAGCCTTTCTTCTGCATACTCTATATCCCCCATAAGTATTTCACTAAATGAGCTATCCTTTTCTCTTATTGCTTCTCCTACTAATAAAAGCTTTTTATAAACATCTAAATCCTTTGAATATCTATAATAACCTTTTAGTAAAAGATATCCCTCTAAAAGCTCATCCTTTTCTATAGCTTTGCTTATTAAAGATTTTATACAAGTTTCTGTATCTTTTATGTAATCTAAAATTAGTTCATAGTCATCATTAAATCTTAAGTTTTCATCACAGCCTATAGCAGTAAACATACCTTCAATAAAACAATATATAGGAATATTCTTTAATTTTATTTCATTTTGTATATTTGAACTTATATATTTTGAATCTATTGGCATATATAATTCATTATTTTTCAATGTAACATATTCAGGGATACCTATATTTTCTTTAAATCCTTTAATATTTATCTCTAAAAATAAAAGTTTACCTAATTTTTCTTTAATCATTGCATTATAATCCATATATTACACTCCTCTAGTAGATTATTTCTTTATCATAATACATTATTCCTATAAAACTTTCAAATAAAACCATAAAGTGAATCTTTTGTTCTTTTATTTATTAACCTCTCTTAATTATCCCCAATATAGTTAACAGTCTTATTTCTTAAATTAAATAAAAGCTACCGGTTTCCCAGTAGCTTTTATTTTTAACTTCTAGTTATTTTTAAATAACTAATATAAAAATTCAGTTTTCAATTTAAACTAACTTTTCATTAACTATAGTCATAACACTTTCTTTAAATCTAGTTAATTTTTCAGCAGAATCTTCTAATCCATTACCTTTAATAGCTAGATATATTTTCATTTTTGGTTCTGTACCTGAAGGTCTTACAACAAACCATGAACCATTCTCTAGTATAAACTTAAGAACATTAGATTTTGGTAAGTTGATTACTTTTTCTGTATTATTAACTAAATCATCTTCTTTGCTTAATCTATAGTCTAGTTTAGTGTTTACCTTAACTCCGTCAACCTCAGTTAATGTTGAGTTTCTTAAAGAATCTATGCATGCAGCAATCTTTTCTTGACCTTCTTTACCTTTAAGTTCTATAGAAATTAAATCTTCTTTAAAGAATCCAAATTCTTTATATAAATCTATTAGGGCATCATAAAGACTCATTCCCTTTTCTTTATAATAAAGAGTCATTTCTGCAATTAACATAGAAGCTATTACTGCATCTTTATCTCTTACAAATTCACCTGCTAAATATCCATAGCTTTCTTCAAATCCAAAGATATATTTTTTATCTCCTGATTCTTGGAATTCTCTTATCTTTTCACCAATATACTTAAATCCTGTAAGTACATCCATCACTTCAATATCATAAGCTTTAGCTATTTCTTTTACTCCTTCAGAAGTAACTATTGTCTTTATAATAACTCCATTTTCAGGAAGTCTATTTTCTTCTTTTAATGCTGATAATATATAGTTACTTAATAATAATCCTGTTTGGTTCCCAGTTAATACTTGGTATTCACCTTTACTATCTTTAACAACTACACCTATTCTATCACAATCTGGGTCAGTTCCAAAGATTATATCTGGATTAGATTCTTTTGCCATATCTAAAGCTAATTTAAACACCTTTGGATCTTCTGGATTTGGATATGGTGCTGTTGGGAAGTTTCCATCTGGCATCTCTTGTTCTTTAACAATTTCAACATTTTCATATCCAAGCTCTTTTAAAACTCTTCTTACAGGCATATTTCCACTACCATGTATTGGAGTATATATAACTTTTAAATCCTTGGCTTTGCTAGCTACTAAATCTTTTCTTATAGTTAATGATTTAACTTCTTCTATATAAGCCTTATCAACTTCTTCTCCTATATATACTAAAAGTCCACTATTAACTGCTTCTTCATTAGTAATTATCTTGATTTGACTAAAATCTGAAACATTGTTTACTTCATTTATTATTATGTTAGCCTTCTCATCAGTTACTTGTCCACCAAATTCGTCATAAACTTTATATCCATTATATATTTTTGGATTGTGAGAAGCAGTTATAACTATTCCACCCTTACACTCTAAATGTCTAACTGTATATGAAAGCATTGGTGTAGGTCTTAAACTTTCAAATAAATATACCTTTATATTATTAGCACAAAGTGTTAATGCTGCAGATTCAGCAAATTCCTTTGACATATTTCTTGAATCATATGCTATTGCTACAGATGGATTTTCAAATGAATTATTTAAATAATTTGCAAATCCTTGTGTTGCTTTAGACACTGTATGAACATTCATTCTATTAGTACCAGCTCCTATAATCCCTCTCAATCCACCAGTACCAAAATCTAAATCTTTATAAAATCTATCTTCAATTTCTTTTTCATTAGTAACACTTCTTAGTTCTTCCTTAATTTCTTCATTTATGTCTTTTGAGTTTAACCATAAATTATACTTTTCTTTGTATCCCATACTTATACCTCCTAAATGTTATCTTGTATATTATATAACATTTTTGGAAATTTTCAAATAAAAAGTATGAGCTTTTTTAGCAATTATTGCTATAGCTCATACTCCATAATTTTATTCTGCTTCTTCTACTGCATCCATATCATCTGAAACAGTTTTTCTTTCATAACTAACTGCTGCTACAACTGAATTTAAATCATCTAAAATTGATATTTCTGATGCAACTTCTAAATCTCCAAGCTTATATACAGAACCTACTGTTCCATCACCAACATTTAGATTTATAAATTTTGGTAAAGAATCTACATTGCATTCGATTTTTACGCTATCTTTTTCCTTTTGTAATACTGTTCCTCTGCGATTTATATATTCTTCTCCAACATAGTGTATTGGTACAGATGAAACAATTTTATCTTTACCTTTTAACTCTTCTAAATCTAAATGAATAATTTTATTTGTTGCAGGGTCTCTTTGTATCTCTTTAATTAAAGCTTTATGATTTTCTCCATTTAAAAGTACATCAATTATTCCATGCTCACCAGTTGAAGATATTTCATGTATAAATTCTAAGTCTCCAACCTCAAACATTAAATTATTTATTGCTTTTCCATATAGCACTCCAGGAATATTCCCATTCTTTCTAGATTTCTTTGCACTATTTGGTATATTTTTATCTCTTATTTTCAATTCTAAATTTGACAAAATAATTCCTCCTATCAATAAAACTCTCTTGAATATTCTTAACAAAAAATCTATCTTTTATTCATTTCTTTTACGTTTATCCAAAAAAACAATATATTTCTATGAATAAATTCCTCTAATTACTGAACTTCATTCCATTCATTTAAAGTTTTATCTAATCAATCCATATAAACATTAATAAACTGAAAATTTTTTATAAAAAACTATTTATAAAATATAATGATATTTTTATTGAGTTTTTTCATCATTTTTTTCATGTAACAACTTGCAAATTTTGTACTATATTATAATTAAGATTCCAATTTTTGAAATATTTATTCTAGACAAAAATAATTTTTATGATAGAATTAAGTCGTTAAATAATTTTTCAAAGAAAGGAGGACAATATTATAGAGTTTAATTTTTATCACAAAAATAAAAAGCGCCAGAACTTAAGTGTGATAATCCTTACTAATAAATAAAATTAGTAAGATGAAAAATCGTAGATTTGGATTTTTTAAGCCGCTCAGCTTATGCCGAGTGATATAGGCGAACTGAATCTAAGATTTTCATATAAAAATTTCAGCTAAAAATCAGGTAAGTTCATCTAACTAATTAAAGATTTGTTAGATTGAATAGGAAACTCCTACTGTGTAGGAGTAAGTTCGCCTAACCAAATCAGAGATTTATTTAGGTTGTGGGAAACTCCTATACAGTAGGAGTAATTTCCACCAACTAAATCAAAGATTTAGGATCTCACTTAAGTTGACGAGGATGGGGAGTATCGAATTCTTCGGCGGGTGCCCCACGGTATCGCACTACCGTTAACAGTTAGTAAATCTATGAAGTGATTTGTAGGACAACACTAACTTGGTGTTAAAACCACCTATTGGTTTTGGATTTATAGGGATTTTATACCCTTTTTGAAAACAATAGTTATAACTTAATTATTATAAGAGAATAGGAAGGAAGATTAAATTTATGTGCGGAATAGTTGGATATGTAGGAAAAAGACAGGCTTCTTCTGTCTTAGTAGAAGGTTTATCAAAATTAGAATATAGAGGATATGACTCTGCAGGTATTGCAGTAATTAACGATGGAGAAATAGAAGTTAGAAAGTTTAAAGGTCGTCTTCAAAATCTTGCAAATAGTTTAAATGAAAAGCCTATAAACGGTAATATTGGAATCGGTCATACAAGATGGGCTACACACGGAGAACCATCTGATGTTAATTCTCATCCACACTCTAATGCTAATGTAACTTTAAGTGTTGTTCATAATGGAATAATAGAAAATTATATTAAATTAAGAGAGTGGCTAATTTCTAAAGGATATACTTTTTTCTCTGAAACAGATACAGAAGTAATACCAAATTTAATAGATTTTTATTATGATGGTGATTTATTTGATGCTGTTGTTAAAGCAACTTCAAAATTAGAAGGAAGCTTTGCCATAGGTGTTATAAATAAAAATGAACCTGATAAACTTATCGCAGTAAGAAAAGATAGTCCATTAATAGTTGGTTTAGGTGAAGATGAATTCTTTATAGCTTCAGATATTCCTGCTGTTTTAAATTACACTAGAAATGTCTATCTTTTAGAGGATAAGGAATTTGTTATTTTAACAAAAGATGGTGTAGAGCTTAAAACTGAGGAAGGCGAAAAGATAGATAAAGAAATTTATCATGTTACTTGGAATGTAGATGCAGCTGAAAAAGGTGGATATGAAGACTTTATGTTAAAAGAAATTCATGAACAACCAAGAGCTGTTAAAGATACTTTATTAGGTAAAATATCATTAAATAAAGAGATTACTCTTGATAATATAACCTTCACTAAAGAAGATCTTGAAAACTTTGATAAAATATATATAGTAGCTTGTGGTACTGCTTACCATGCTGGTGTAGTTGGTAAAACAGTTATTGAAAAACTGGCAAAAATCCCTGTAGAAGTAGATATAGCTTCAGAATTTAGATATAGAGATCCTATGATTACAGATAAAACTTTAATAATTGTAGTTTCTCAATCTGGTGAAACTGCTGATACACTTGCAGTATTAAGAGATGGGAAAAAACAAGGTGCAAGAATATTAGCAATAACTAATGTTGTTGGTTCATCTGTTTCAAGAGAGGCTGACGATGTATTCTATACTTTAGCTGGACCTGAAATCGCAGTTGCCTCAACAAAAGCATATGTAACTCAATTAGCAGCTTTCTATATTCTTGGATTATATTTTGCATCATTAAAAAACACTTTAAGTGATGAAGAGATTGAAACTATTAAGTCTGAATTATTACAAATTCCTGATAAAATAGAAAAAGCTCTTACTATGAAAGATTCATTACAAAAATTTGCATCATCACACTATAACCATAAAGATATGTATTTCTTAGGTAGAGGGTTAGATTATGCAGTTGCAATGGAAGGTTCATTAAAGTTAAAAGAGATATCTTACATTCATTGTGATGCATATGCTGCTGGAGAATTAAAACATGGTCCTATAGCATTAATAGAAAAAGATACTGCTGTTATTACTCTTTTAACACAAGAATTCTTAAAAGATAAGATGATTAGTAATGTTAGAGAAGTATCTACTAGAGGTGGTAATATATTTGCTGTCGTTAATGAAGGTGATACTATAGCTAAAGAAGTTTGTGATGATTTAGTTTATATTCCAAAAACTATAGACTTATTAACACCGCTTGTAAGTGTAGTTCCACTTCAACTTATTGCATACTATATAGCTAAACAAAAAGGTTGCGATGTTGATAAGCCAAGAAATTTAGCTAAGTCTGTAACAGTTGAGTAGTTGTTTTGTTGGAGGTATTAAAATGCACGAAGAGGTATTGAGACTTTTAAACCAATATAAAGAAACCGAAGCATTAATGAACCAATATATTAATCTTCTAAATGAAAAAGATTATGCTCAAGGTAAAATAGATTTAATTAAAACAATAATTGCTGACTTAGAAAGTTTATTAACTTTATCTAAATAGATAAAAATAGCTAGAGATAAAATCTCTAGCTATTTTCATATTTCTTTATTAAATTACAGTTGATAAAAACTTTCGTAATTCTAAATCTAAAGAGTTATCTTTTAAGTACAATAATCTATAATTTATTTCATTATCATCTTTATTTAATGAATAATAACTTACAGCTGCTTTAACTCTAATATCGTCTGGCACATTAGTAAAATCTATAATGCCTTTTTCACCTTTTAGTATTAAATCTGCGTCTAATTTTCCATCATAAAGAGCTAACACTTTAAAAAATATAAGCTCATCTTCTATATAACTTCCTCTTAAATTAATTCTATTAATTACAGTATCATAAGCATATTCTAAATTATTATCTAATAAATATTTTTTATAATATAACTCTAATAGTCTATCTACTTTTGCACTATTCTTAATTTGAGATAAGAAAGTTAAAACTCTAATAATTTCATCTTCTCTTAATGGTTTCATAATATATATTATTGAATCAATAATTTTTTGTCTTTCAATATCTCTTGCTGCAAGCTTACAAAGCAAATTAATAGCTTTAAAGCTTACTTCTGACGGCATTACAGATATCTTTAATAACTCATCAACACCATCCTCACCAAATCCATATAAAATGGTTAGAACCGCATTTTCAACCGTCCTACCCCATTGTCCTAATTCTTCATATTTCATCTTCCATCTTTGTGGTTTTGATACTCTTCCCTTTAAATAATCTTTAACATGCTCAACGTTTCTTACACCAATGGCTCTTGTAGCTTCTTTAACAGTGTCTTGTACAGAATCAAAATCTGTATAGTTTTCAATTACTTTTAAAATTTCTTCAGTGATTATATAATCTAATCTCTCTGGAGACATTTCTTCAAAGTTCTGCTCTACCTCTTTAGATTTTATTTCATCAAAACTTTCCTCTATTTTAAAATTATATTGGATGCTTTCTATTGTTTTTATTTCTTCATTTTCCCCATAACTATCTTCTTCATTTATATATTCTATTTTTTCTTCATCTTCTACTCTTTTATGTTCTTTATTTTTGAAAAAATCAAATATCCCCATCTATTTTCCTCCTATATCATTTTCACTTATAACAGAAATTCCGTTTTGAACTAAAATTTCTGCAGTAATACCTCTACCTTTTATTTTATTTCCCTTAAAAGTCCCATCATAAATATAATTAACACCACACGAAGGACTACCATCTTTTAATATAGCACCTTCTATATTAAGCTTTTTAGCAATTTCTTCAACTTCTTTTGCGC
Source organism: Clostridium sp. NSJ-49 (assembly GCF_014287725.1). Taxonomy (NCBI): domain Bacteria; kingdom Bacillati; phylum Bacillota; class Clostridia; order Eubacteriales; family Clostridiaceae; genus Clostridium; species Clostridium sp. NSJ-49. The sequence goes on from NZ_JACOOP010000029.1 coordinate 15,182, forward strand.
CTTTTACAAATTCTTCTGTAACATCCCTTCCATCTTTAGTTAATATTTTACCTCTTCTTTTTAATATTTCCTCAGCTTCATTATTCATTTCACTAGGAACTCTAGGAGTAGGTAATCCCCCTAATTGTTCAGGACAAATAAGTATTGCCTTACCACTTTTAAATAAATCATCGCAATATTTAGAATAATTATTACCACCATTATATTTACAATTTACACCACATAAACAAGCACTAATTAAATACATACAATATCCCTCCAATATACTACAATTATAGCATAGTCTATTTATCTTTTAAATTACATAACAATTAATTTATCCATAAAAATTGGAGCAAAGATATATAAAATCTTTACCCCAACTAGTATCTATTTTAACTCAACTATAGTTACTCCATCTCCACCTTCACCATATACACCTAGTCTATATGATTTAACATGAGGATGTCTTTTTAACATATCATTTATAGCTTTTCTAAGAATTCCAGTACCTTTTCCATGAACAACAGTAACTTCTCCTAAATTAGCCATATATGCTTCATCTAAATATTTATCAGTTCTATAACACGCTTCCTCAGCATCCATTCCTCTCAAATCTATTCTACTCTCAACAGATTTTAAATTTAACTTTACCTCTCTTTTTTTCTTTTCTTTCTTTACTGGAGTAACTTCAACTTTTCTTAAATCCTTTAGTTTAACATTTATTTTCATTATACCTGCTTCAACTTGTACTTCACCTTTATTGTCAGGCATTGAAATTACAATAACTCGTTGATTTAAAGAAGGTAAAAATGCTTCCATTCCTAGTGTAACATTTTTTAAAGGCTCTCCATTGTTTTCTCTTACTTTAATCATTGCAGCTTCTTTTTCTTCAAGACTTTCCTTAAGCTTTCTTCTTTCTGCTTCAAGCCTATTTCTTCCACCTTCTGCAATTCCCATTTTCTCAAGTTCTCGCATAGCCTTAACTATTTCATCGGCTTCATCTTTAGCTCTGCTTATTATATCTTTAGCTTCTCTTCTTGCTTCTTCATATGCCTTATCTCTAACTTTATCTAACTTTTGAAGTTTTTCTTCGTATTTCTTTTTAAGCTCTTCTGCTTCTTCTTTTATTCTCTTTGCTTCTCTTGCATCTTTATTAGCAATTATGCTCTTTTCTTGTAAATCTCTAATAAGATCTTCAAATTGAAGATTTTCTTTAGACATATAATCTTTAGCTTTTACAATTATATCTTCACCTAATCCAAGTCTTTTAGAAATTTCAAATGCATTTGACTTTCCTGGAATACCAATTAACAACCTATATGTAGGCTTTAAAGTCTCAACGTCAAACTCTACAGATGAATTCTCAACTCCTACTGTTCTAAGCGCATAACCTTTTAACTCACTATAGTGAGTTGTTGCTATAAGTCTAGTACCTCTATTTTTAAGTGTTTCAATTACCGCTACAGCCAAAGCAGCCCCTTCAGTTGGATCTGTACCTGAACCTAATTCATCAAATAACACCAATGAATCTTCATCAGCATCTTCTAAAATCGATACTATATTAGTCATATGAGATGAAAAAGTTGATAAAGATTGCTCTATGCTTTGCTCATCACCAATATCTGCAAATATTTCTTTAAAGAAACCTACTGCTGATCCATCTCTTGCTGGTATTAACAATCCACTTAATGCCATAAGGTGTAAAAGTCCAACAGTCTTTAAAGTTACTGTTTTACCACCAGTATTAGGACCAGTAATCATAAGTGTTGTGAATTCTTCCCCTAAATATATATCCGAAGGAACAACTACCTTCGGGTCAATAAGAGGATGTTTTCCTCCAATTATATCAAAGCTTCTATCCTCTCTAACAGTAGGTATTACTGCATTTAGATTTGATGCGTATTTACCTTTCGCAAAAATAAAATCTAGCTCTGTTAAAATTTTATAATTGTTCCTTACTTCTTCGATATTATCATATACTTTTGAAGAAAGTTCAGATAATATTCTTTCTATTTCCGCCTTTTCTTTAAGCATAAGTTCTTTTATTTCATTATTTAAATTAACTAAGCTCATTGGTTCAATAAACAAAGTAGCTCCAGTAGAGCTTTGATCATGTACTAATCCTGGAACGGCACCTTTATATTCTGCCTTAACAGGTATTACATATCTATCTCCTCTCATTGTATAAAGAGAATCTTGTAAATACTTAGAATTAGCTCTAACTATAGAATTAATCTTTTCCCTTACAGATGAATTTTTCTCTTTTAAACTTCGTCTTATTCCATATAAAGTTCCACTTGCCTTATCACTTATTTCCTCTTCAGAAACTATGGCATTTTCAATATCACTCTCCAACTTTCTTATCGGTGTAAGAATATATGCCAAGTCTTCTAAATGCTTATATGATATCTCATCTTCTTTTCTTTCAATATACTCTTTAAATCTCCTAGAACATCTAAGCATTCCACCAATTCTTAAAAGTTGACCAGCTGTTAAAACTCCACCTTTTCCCGCTCTTTCTAAAGCTTCTCTTGTATCAAATAACCCTTCAAATGGCGGTGCTCCTTTTCTTATAAGTATATCTAAAGCCTCATTGCTTTCTTCTAATTTATTCTTCACTTCAAATATAGACTTATATGGCGCAAGTTCGTCAACTAATCTCTTACCACTCTCTGTTATTGCATATGATCTTAATTTATCTTTAATTTTATTAAATTCTAGCACTCTTAGAGTTTTTTCTTTCATAACTCTCTCCTTATTTACCTACTTAAATTCGTTTATCTTATTATCATATTTTATTCTACTTAAAATACTAAAGATTATAAAAAGCACAGCAAAAATTATTGATATTATACTTATAATATTTTCGTATCTATTCCCAGTCTTGCTAAAAGTAGATAATACTATTAAAATCATTCCCAGCATCAATGCTATTAAAATTATATTTTTCTTCCAAAAATTTTTTAACAATGCTGTGGCATTAATTTTTTTACTTCTATCAAGACTTTTAAACCACTCATATCTTATTAATTTATTAGAATCTATCATTTCATATATACTAAAGATACATCCTATAAAAAGTAATAATATAGCAATTATTTTCATGACCATCCCTCTTACTCTATTCCTCTTCTAAATTGTCCTTTTGTATAATCTTTACTTTCAAAGTCTAAATTATTTTTATAAATATTATAAACTTTCTTAACTTCATCATAGCTTTCATCTCTAAAATCAAATCTGAATGATGTTATTCCAAATTCTTTTATAGAATCTATTTCATCAAATAAGTTTAATGGAACAGGATTTAATATATAGCTTCTACAATAAAGATCAGTCATAACTCTTAATCTTTCATTAACTCTATCAATAAGTGTAAATTTATCCTTTGAACATGCAATATTACACTTCTGTTCTGAATTTTTTCCACCAAAAGTACTTCCTATAGGACAATATTCACTTATCATTAGCTCTGGTTTGCCATAAACTATCATAGCCATATTTCCTTTTGCTTTTTTAGCAAGAGCTTTTATTTCTCCTCTATTAAGTTCTAAGCTTAAAGTAGGTAACTCTATATCCTTTTGATAAAATTTTAAGCTTTCTGAATTCATTATATTTAATTTATAATCACCAATTATATATAACTCATCCTTAAATACATTTATTATCCCTACATTAGAACTAACTATACCTTTAATATAAGGTTTAACCTTATTTATAGTTTCACATACAGAGTTAAATTCACCTTTAACTATAGTAGATGTCTTTACATAAAACCTAATATCACCTTTATATTTCTCACTAAACTCTATTAAATCCTTTGATCTCAAAGCATTTAATTCTCTACTAAATAAATCAAATGCTATATCCTTAGCTCCACATTCTATTAATGCATTTGCCTGTTCTTTTGTAATACAGCTAAATACTTCATTTATATTTTCCTTATTAATTATATTATCTTTATATATTATCTTATCAGGTCTTCTTCTTCTATAACTCTTACTTATGCTTTTAGCTATAGATTCTAACGCATCTCTTCTTAAATTATTTAAATCAGCTACTCTTAAAAATCCATCTTCAAAATTTTCAAAAACTACTTCTTCAAATTTAAAAGGAACATCTCCTGATTTTTTTAAAGCATCTTCTATTCTCTCTTTATCTAATGGTCTTTTTTCAGCCCTTTGAACGACTTCTCCTAAGAATTTGTAGTCTTTTCCATTGTAAGTAACTTCTAAATAAAAAGGTTTATCAATCTCAAATCTTACATTAGCTTTTAATGGTATCTTCTTATAAAATGGTTTTAAATATCCTTCTAATTCATCAAATAACTCTTTATTTAAGCTTTTAAATAATTCATCACCTTTTTTATAATCTATTGGAAATATTTTTACTTTATCTCCTCTTTTACCTTCTTTAATCTCATTACCATTTAAAAGCATCTTACTTAATGTAAATCCTTTATCTCTATATCTAATTCCATCACCAAGCTTAATATCCTCTTTCAGCACTACTTCACTATTATTATCAACCTTTCCTAATGGAATTCCTGCATTTTTAGGTGAATTATAGCTCATCATATCCTTGCCTGTATCTTTTTGTAAGAATGCTTTTGTAAATCCACTTCTATTAAATAATTGAAGTAACTGTCTCTTTCCAGCTTGACTATCATATTTTGAGTTAAATAAAGCTTTATCTACTGCTTTTCTATAGTTATCAACTACACCTGCCACATATTCAGCTCTCTTCATTCTACCTTCAATCTTTAATGAATACGTACCAGTATTTATAACTTCATTTACATCTTCTATAGTACACATATCTTTAGGACTTAATAGATATCCTCTTTTTTCACCAGACTTTTCACCCTTTAAAGTGTATTCCATTCTACACGGTTGAGCACATCTACCTCTATTACCACTTCTTCCACCTATAATAGAACTCATTAAACATTGTCCAGAATAACTTATACATAATGCTCCATGAACAAACATTTCTGTCTCTATAGCTAAATCTTTAGATATATATTTAATTTCATCTAAACTTAATTCTCTTGATAAAACTATTCTATGAAACCCCTTGTCTTTAAAATATAAAGCTGCTTCTCCATTGTGTACCGTTAATTGAGTTGATGCATGCAATTCAAAATCTTTAAAATCTTCTCTTACCCTCTTTAGCAAGCCTACATCTTGTATTATTAAAGCATCTACTCCTATTTCATATAAGAATCCTACATATTTTACAGCCTCATCTATTTCATTTTCCTTAAGAATAGTATTTAATGTTACATATACCTTAACGTCATAACTATGAGCATAATCTATAGCTTTAATCATATTATCATTATCAAAATTTGATGCATATGCTCTTGCTGAAAACTTATTTCCTCCAAGATATACTGCATCAGCACCTTTATTTATCGCAGCATAAAGACTTTCCATGCTACCAGCCGGAGCTAGAACTTCCACTCTTTTCATAAGAATCTCTCCTATATAATTTAAATTTACTCTTTTGTTTATTTTGTACTTATTTTGTTATATCATAAATATATTTACTTTTCCATCTTAACTTAACCATATTTCTAAAAGAAAAGCCTGTCCGCAATAGGACAGACTCTTATTTTAACAATGGATTTTTTATTTTTTTCTCTATTGCAAGGTTAAAATTTGCATCATTTAATTTTTTCTCTAAGTCTAATAATTTATATCTTGAATTTTGCAATTTGAACTTCAACTCTTTATTACTCTTTTTAAGAACTTCTTTTTCATTTTCTATACTATTTATTCTACTCTTTAGTTTTTTAATTTCATCACTATTATATTTACACTCTTCAATTTCTTTTTCCTTTAATATTACTTCATCTTTTAAAGAAACCTCTGCTTTTTTCAACTCTTCATTTTTTAAATTAAGTAAAGTAAGTTCTTGTTTTTTACCTTCTAAAGCATTCTTTAATTCTTCTACTTTTCTATCATAAGATTCTGTTAAACTATCTTTTTCATAAGCAAAATTTTGTTTTAACTCTTCTGTTTTTGTTACAAAATTCTTTTCTAATTCTTCCTTTTCAGCTTGTAACTTTTGCTTTGTTTCTTCTAATTCTTTATGCAAATTATCTATTGTACTATATAGATTATCAACTTCTTTAATTTTCTCTTCCATAGAACAAATAATACTTTTTAAATTATCAATCTCATTGTTCTTTGTTTTGTTATACTCTTCAGAATCTACCTTAACTTCTTTAAGTCTTTCTTTTAGAGCCATACACTTTTCTTCTAAAGAATTTTTTCTTTTAACTAATTCTTCATTATCTAGTTCACACTTAAAATATTCATCAGCAATATTTAAGGCTGATAATACAGCAACAGCTGTGGTACTTAGCTTATTATTATTTGCTGATATTTCTTTGAACTTACCATCAACATACTCTGCTACTGCTAGCAGATATTTTTCATTTTCTTTGCCTTTTAAATTATATTCCACACCATTTATCTTAACCGTTACCGTGTTCATGTTACACCCCTCGTTTACTATAATTACTTATATTATACCATATTAAGCTTTAAATAACTATACCTTCCTTAGTTAATACCACAGTTTAGGAGATTATTTGATAAATTTTCTTAACCTTGATATACTTTCATAGAGGTGTTTATATTGAACTATAATTTTTTATTAGAAAAATGTACTCTTTGTGTAAGAAACTGTAATGTAAATAGGCTTAATGGCCAAATAGGTGTTTGTAATTCTACTGCTTCATTAAAAATAGCAAGAGCTAAACTTCATTATTGGGAAGAGCCATGTATTTCTGGAAATAACGGATCTGGTACAGTTTTCTTCTCTAATTGTAACTTAAAATGTGTATTTTGCCAAAATCACTCTATATCACAAGAAGGAAATGGCTTAGAAATATCTATAGAAAGATTGTCAGAAATATTTTTAGAACTTCAACTTCAAGGAGCCCATAATATTAACTTAGTTACACCAACACATTATGTACCTCAAATAATTGAAGCTTTAAAAATCTCAAAAAGCAAAGGACTTAATATTCCTATACTTTATAACACTAATTCATTTGATTCATTAGAAACTATAAAAATGCTTAATGGATATATAGATGTTTATCTACCAGATTTTAAATACTTTGATGATAAATATGCAATTAAATATTCAAAGGCTCAAGGCTATAGCAAAAATACATTAGAAATCATAAAAGAAATGGTTTCACAAGTAGGTAAGCCACAATTCAAAGATGATATAATTCAAAAAGGAGTTATAGTAAGGCATTTATTACTACCTGGTCTTTTGTTTGATTCTAAGAAGGTTATAGATACACTTTATAACAACTTCGGAGATGATATATATATATCTTTTATGAATCAATACACTCCTTTACATAATGCTAAGAACTTTCCGGAAATAAATAAATCTATAAATCCTAAAATTTATGATTCACTTGTAAATTATGCAATAAGTATAGGTGTAAAAAACGGATTTATCCAAGAGGAAGGTACTAGTTCCGAAAGTTACGTTCCTAGCTTTAAAAATGAAGGAGTAAAATCTATAGATAGTTAAAGATTAATAATTAATATAAAAAGTCAGCTTTCGCTGACTTTTATAAATAAATTCTTGTTTACTAATTCTTAATTATTAATTAAACTATTCCCATCTTACTCATAACTCCATCTAGTAATGCTTTCTTTTTTTGATTTAAGTATTCCCCATAGTACTTTTCTTCTTCACCAGCAAACAATGCTTCTACTGCAACATTATCAACTTCTCTTAAAATTATCATATTAATATCTCTTCTATACGTCTTTTCTAATGTAGAGAACATTTTATTATATTCTTCAATTCCTCTTGTCTTTTTATATTTTCTTATTAATGAATCAAGACTAGTATCATACTTTTTAATCTTATAAATTATATTCTCAATAGTTTTATTTTTATTTTTTAAGAAATATTTCTCATAATCTAATTTTATACCTAATAATTCATTTATAGAGTATTCTTTATTACAAACATTAAATGTTACTTTACCTTCTTCAAAAAGTTTAGTAATAATATAATTCATTATTTTGTCATTATTACTCCACTTATCTATTATTTCTTCTTGTCCACCAACTATCTCAATAGCTTTTTTAAGTTGTCCAATTTTTTCTTCTAAAACTTTATTATTTATACTACTCATTGTCTACTCCTTAATGTCTATTTCTTCATAATAGAAATTTATTAATTAATACTTAATAGTTTTTCTTTTATATTTTACATATATTCATATATAATTACAAGTTTCTATTTATCTTTCTAAATATCATTATAATTATCACCATCTCTTTTCTAAAAAAATATTATAAACTATATATATTTTTTCACAAAGGAGAGGACAGTTTTGTTAGATTTACATCCAATTTCTTATAAAGATAAAAACTTGATAAACTACTATTCTAATTTTATAAATACATCTTCATATGAATATTCTTTTAATTCACTATATTTATGGAAAGACCTTTGTAAAACTAATTTAACTACTATTTACGATACCTTAGTAATTCAAAAATATGATGATGAAAAAGGCTTTTTCTTCATGATGCCTTATTATAAAAATGTAGAATCATTATATAAAACTTTAGATTATTTAAAATCAAACTATGAAAATTATCAATATCTATTAGGTGATATTGATAGTGATCATATTGAGCTACTAAAAAACAATTATGACTTAGAAATACTTGAAAATAAAAAATCATTTGAATATATCTATCTTACTAGTGATTTGATAAACCTTAAAGGGAAGAAGTATCATAAAAAAAGAAATCATTACAATAATTTTATTAATTTATACAACTACAATTATTCGTCTATTAATAATGAAAAAATTATTGAAGACTGCTTAGATCTTCTAAATAAATGGGAAAATAAAAAATGTATTTGCTCTAAAGAGCTATTGATAGAACCTATAGCTGTAAAAAATATTTTATATTCACTTGATGATTTATCTTTGAAATCTATAGCATTATATGTTGATAACAAGTTAGTTGGTTTTTCAATTGGAGAAAAATTTAAAGATTCAGCAATAATCCATATCGAAAAATGTAATGCAAACTATCGTGGTGTATATGCTTTTATTAATAATGAATTTTTAAAAACAAGCTTTAGTGATACTATCTACGTAAATAGACAAGAAGATTGTGGTCATGAAGGTTTGCAAAAATCAAAAGAATCTTATCACCCTTATAAAGTTTTAAATAAATATTTTATAAAAATAAAGTAGTAATTCAAAAACGAATTACTACTTTGTTTTTAAGTTAAAAGGAAACTCCTACTCACATACGTTCGTAGGAGTAAGTTCACCTTGCCAAATCTAAGATTTGGAGGCTTACTTAGCTATGCATAAATTCCGATATCCAACTTCAAGATTTGGATCGTCATTTATACTCTGTATAACTTTCACTAGCTAAATCTGTGATTTAATTTTTTAGGAGAAACTCCTTCTCCTTAGGTCGAAGGAGTAAGTTCGCCTTGCCAAATCTAAGATTTGGAGGCTTACTTATCTTAACACAGCTCCTAGTTTGTGTTCTAATGCTTTTAGAATTTTATCGTGAACTTTAGATATATCTTTATCTTCTAAAGTTTTCTTTTCATCTCTGTAAGCTATAGCGTAAGCAATTGACTTTTTACCTTCTGGTATTTGTGCTCCCTTATAGATATCAAATAATTGTACTTTCTCTACTAAGTTTCCACCAGCTCTTCTTATACAATCTTCTATATCTGCAACTAATATAGAGTCATCACATAAAAGTGCAATATCTCTAGTTACAGCTGGGAACTTTGGTAATGGTTTATATGCCTTTACAGTTGTTGCTGCTTGGAATAACATATCTAAATCTAATTCTGCAACATAACAATCTACATCTATACCATAATTTTCAGTTACATCTGGGTGAACTTCTCCAAATACTCCTGCTTTCTTATTTCTAACCATTAATGCAGCAGTTTTTCCTGGATGGTAGCTTGGATTTTCACTTTCACGAGCATATTTAGCTTTATCTATCCCTAATCCTTCGATTACATTTTCAACTATACCTTTAAGATCAAGGTAATCGCAATCTCCATATATACCTATAGTTAAAATATTCTTTTCTGTTGGTAGCTCAGTTTCTACTTCATTAGGAATATATACTCTTCCTATTTCAAATAATCTGACATAATCATTATTTCTAGAGTAGTTTCTAGCTAAACATTCCATTATTGATGGTAAAGTAGTAGTTCTCATTACACTGTAATCTTCACCTAATGGATTCTTTATCTTTACAACATTTCTAAGTTCACTATCTTCAGGTACATTAACTTTATCAAATACCTTAGGTGATACAAATGAGTAGCTAATAGATTGATTTACACCACTACCAATCATTATATCTACAACTTTATCAGTTAGTAATTCATTCTTATATTTAGGTTCTCTCTCAGTTGATACCTTAAATACTGTTGTTGGAATCTTATCATATCCATAAATTCTAGCTACTTCTTCAGCAATATCTTCTTTTATAGCTATATCTATTCTAAATGTTGGTATAGTTATTACTAACATTTCACCGTTAATCTCTGTTTTTAAATCTAGAGAATCTAAAGCTTCTTTCATTTCTTCCTTAGATATCTCTGTTCCTAAGAACTTATTAATCCAAGCTGAGTCTACAGTTATAGAACCTTCTTCTTTAACTTGATTATAAACATCTATAGTTCCTTCCATAACTTCTCCGCAACCTAGTTCACAAATAAGTGCACAAGCTCTATCTATTGCAAGTTTAGCTAAGTTTGGATCTATATCTTTATCAAATCTTGAAGAACTTTCAGATCTTAAGTTTAACTTCTTAGAGCTAACTCTTATATTAGTTCCTTCAAAGTTTGCTGATTCAAAAATAACTTCTGTTGTATCATCTTGAATTTCTGAGTTTAATCCACCCATAATTCCAGCTAGAGCAACTGATTTTTCTCCATCTTTAATCATTAAGAAATCTGAAGTTAATTCTCTTTCAACTTCATCTAAAGTAGTAAACTTTTCTCCATCTTTAGCTTTTTCAACAACTATTTTACCGCTTTCTATTTGTCTAGCATCAAAAGCGTGCATTGGTTGACCAATCTCTAACATAACAAAATTAGTTATATCAACTATGTTATTAATAGGTCTAACCCCTGCTTCTAAAAGTCTTTCTTGCATCCAACCTGGCGATGGCATTACCTTTACATTTTTAACACCTCTAGCCATGTATCTTCTACATAAATCATCTCTAACTTCAACTTTTAATTCATCATTAATATTAGCTGATGACTTAACTTCATAGCTCATATTTGGCATCTTATAAGAAGTTCTTAACGTTGCTGCTGTTTCTCTAGCCATACCAACTATACTTAAACAGTCAGGTCTATTTGAAGTAATTTCAAAATCTAATATAGCTTTATTTAATCCTAAATATTCTTTTATATCCATTCCAAGAGGTGCATCTTGTGGTAATATCATTAATCCATGAACTGGTTCATCTCCAGCAATTCCTAATTCTTCTTCAGAACAGAACATTCCGTTAGATACTACACCTCTCATCTTACCTTTTTTAATTTCAGTTCCATCAGCTAAAATTGATTTATGAAGAGCAACTGGAACTACATCTTCTTCTTTCATATTAGTTGCTGCTGTAACTATTTGTATTTCTTCTTCAGCCCCAATATTTACTTGACATACACTTAATCTATCAGCATCTGGATGCTTTTCAATCTTAGTAATTTTACCCGTCACAACATTTTTTATATTGTCACCTTGTATAATAACCTCTTCTACAGCTGAACCTGAAAGAGTTAATTTATCACCTAATGTAACTGCATCTACATTTACTTCTGCATAATCTTTTAACCAATTATATGGTACTTTCATCTCACTTTACCTCCTAATTAAAATTGATTTAAAAATCTCATATCACTTTCGTATAATAATCTGATATCATCTATTCCGTATTTAAGCATAACCATTCTATCTACACCAAATCCGAAGGCAAATCCACTATAAACTTCTGGGTCTACTCCGCAATTTCTTAATACTTCAGGATGAACCATTCCACATCCTAGTATTTCAATCCATCCGCTTCCTTTACATACTCTACAACCTTCACCACCACATACAAAACAAGTTGCATCCATTTCTGCTGATGGCTCTGTAAATGGGAAGTGATGTGGTCTAAATTTAGTTACTACCTTATCTCCAAACATCTTTTTAGCAAATAATTCTAAAGTTCCTTTTAAATCTGCAAAAGTAACTCCCTTATCAATTACTAAACCTTCCATTTGATAGAATATTGGTGAGTGAGTAGCATCTACAGCATCTGATCTATAAACCTTCCCTGGAGATATCATCTTTATAGGAGGTTCTTGTTTTTCCATAGTTCTAATTTGAACTGGAGAAGTTTGAGTTCTAAGTACTATATTATCGTTTATATAAAAAGTATCTTGTTCACTTCTCGCTGGATGGTCTTTAGGTATATTTAATGCTTCAAAGTTGTAATGATCTAATTCAACTTCTGGACCTTCTTCTACAGTAAATCCCATTGAAATAAATATTTCTTTCATACTTTCTAATGTTAAATCTAATGGGTGTCTTTTCCCTATAACATTTCTTTTACCAGGTAACGATATATCTATAACTTCACTAGCAAGTTTAGCATTCTTTTCTTTTTCCTTAATCTTTTTGCTAACCTCTTCTAATCTTTCTTCTACTTCATTTTTAGCTTCATTAACTAACTTCCCAACTACTGGTCTTTCTTCTTTTGATAAAGCTCCCATACTTCTAAGAATAGTAGTAAGTTCCCCTTTTTTCCCAAGGTATTTAACTCTTATTTCTTCTAATGCTCCACTATTTTCTGCAGCAGATATTTCATCAAAAGCAGCTTCTTTAATTGCTAATAATTTTTCTTGCATTTGTATTCTCCCTTCTAACGAATTAAATTATGGTATTTTTTTTAATAAAAAAAGGATATTCAGCCCCCTACAAAGGGACGAAATATCCGCGTTACCACCCTAATTGATATTTATTATAAAACAAATATCCAACTTAATTTTAATAACGGCAAAAACCGCTAGCTACTACTTTGTTTCACAGCTAGTACTCCTGAGTGAACTTCAATATAAATTCTAATAAAAAGGCTTACAGTCATGACCTTTTCTCCCTGAAAAAGTCTTTATATCTACTCTCTCAATCATAGTATTTTTATATTAAATTACAACTGATTATACATCTAAAAGACAATATTTTCAATAGTTTTATGTAAATTTATTTATTTGATATATTTTGTCTAACTCTTTCAAATAAAATTATTGATGTTGCTATAGCTACATTTAATGACTCTGCTCCACCTGGCATTGGTATTTTCACTTTGATATCTGCCATTTCAAATATTTCATCACTGATACCATTTCCTTCATTTCCTACTGAAAGAATTATCTTTCCACTTAAGTCCTCTCTAAAGAAATCCTTAGATTCTTGAAGAGATGTAGCAACTAAGCTAAATCCATCATCTTTTAGTCCTTTTAAAAAAGTTAAATCATTATCATGTATTATTGGAACATAAAATATAGAACCCATAGTAGATCTAATAACCTTATCGTTATATATATCTACAGTACCTTTTGTTAATATTATTCCAGTTACTCCTGCTGCATGAGCAGTTCTAATTATAGTTCCTAAATTACCAGGATCTTGAACTTTATCGCATAGAAGATAAAAATCACCATTTAAATTTTCTCTGTTATCTTCAATTTCTAATAATGCAATTATACCTTGTGGATTCTCAGTTGAAGTAAGCTGCGAAAAAAGGCTATCTTCCATTAAATATACTTTTACGCAGTCTATATACTGTTCTAAATATTGATTTATTTTCTTTGCACCATCATTATTTACAACAATAGAATCTACTTTGCATCCTGCTTTAAATGCTTCTTGTATCAACCTAAAACCTTCGATTATATATTTTTGTTCTTTACTTCTACCTTTTCTATCTTTTAACTTTTTAGCTAATTTAAAAAAAGCATTTTCTTTACTTTCTATTGATATCAACTTATACACCTCTATTTTTGTTTAGCCATAATTTCTTCTATTTTAGCTAAATCTTCTGCTGATCCAATAGCTACTATTATATCATCTGAAGAAATAACTTCATCAGCACTTGGAGAAATATTTATATCATCATCTTTCTTTATAGCCATTACGTTAATTCCATACCTACTTCTAAGCTTTAACTCTGTAAGATTCTTTCCATTCCACTCTTCTAAAGCTTTCATTTCCATTATACTATAATCAGGTGAAAGTTCTATATAATCTAAAATACTTGCAGATACAAGATTATGAGCTACTCTCACTCCCATATCCTTTTCTGGTAATACTACTCTATCTGCACCTATTTTATATAATACCTTAGCATGTAAATCACTTTGTCCTTTTGCTATTATATATTTAACTCCTAGATCTTTAACTAGAAGTGTTACCATAACACTAGCTTGTATATTTGAACCTATTGTTACTACTGCAACGTCAAAATTTCTTAGCCCTAACGTTCTAAGAGCTGACTCATCAGTTGCATCCATTTGTACTGCATGTGTTACAGAGTCTGAAATCTCTTGAACCATATCTTCATCCATATCTATAGCTAATACATCATGGCCTAATCCATAAAGTGTCTTTGCAACAGACTCTCCAAATCTCCCTAACCCTATAACTACGAATTGTTTATTTTTTGACATAATTACTCTCCTAACCTATTAGAATTTTTCCTTCTGGATATTTTACACCATTATTTTTTTTGTTTCTCATTAATGATAGAACTACTGTTAATGGGCCAACTCTACCTAAATACATCATTATCATTATTAAAACCTTACCTACTTCAGTAAGCTGTTGAGTTAATCCTACAGTTAATCCTACCGTTGCAAAAGCTGATGTAGTTTCATATAAAAGTGAAAGGAATGATGCTCCTTGTTCTGTATATGATAAAAGCATAGTAGCACTCATCACTAAAACTCCACCTATAAAAAATAATGTAAAAGCCTTATATACTAACTCTTTAGGAAATCTTTTTTTAAATGCTTCTGCATCCTCACGACCTCTAATAACACAAATAACAGTTACTATTAATACTCCTATTGTAGTTGTTTTAATTCCTCCAGCTGTTGATCCTGGAGATCCACCTATAAACATAAGTATAATTGTTAATAAATTACCTGCATTTGTCATTCCATCTGTAGAAATAGAATTAAATCCTGCAGTTCTTGGAGTTACAGCTGCAAAAAATGAATTTACAAGCTTATCTCCTATATTCATATTTGCCAATGTATTTGGATTATTATGTTCGAAAATAAACATAAGTATTGTTCCTCCTACAACCAAAATAGCAGTAACTAAAATAACCATTTTAGAATGTATAGAAAGTTTTTTCATACTTTTAAAGTTATATACTTCAATCCAAACAGCAAAACCAATACCCCCAATAATAATTAGAGCACTAGCTACTAATATAACTACCCAATTACTACTATAACTTGTTAAGCTTGAAAAGTTACCAAACAAGTCAAATCCAGCATTACAAAAAGCTGAAATAGAATGGAATAAACTATAGAACATCCCTTTACCTATTCCATATTTAGGAATAAACTGTGTTGAAAATAAAAGTGCCCCTGATAGTTGAACAGTTATAGTAAATGTTAATACATATTGAACCATCTTTACAAGTCCCTGAATATTAAATGTATTCATAGCATCTTGTAATATCAACCTATCTCTTAATGTTATTTTTTTACCTAATATAATTGCTATCAGTGTTGTAAAAGACATAAATCCTAAGCCACCAATTTCAATTAAAAGCATAATAATTGTTTGACCAAACATACTCCAATGAGTTCCAGTATCTAGCGTTACTAACCCTGTTACGCAAACAGCTGATGTTGATGTAAATAGTGCATCTAAAAAATTAGTATATTGTCTAGTAGCAGATGATATCGGTAACGTTAAAATTATAGCACCTATTAATATCACTACTAAGAAACCTAATGCTAAAATCTGTACTCCTTTAAGTTTATTACTTTTTCTTAAATTAAATTGCATATCCTCACCTCGTAGGTTTCATTTTAACTACTTTTATTATTTTGCTCTACATATATTATTTTTATTTGTTGGGTAGTAATATTTGTCCTCCATGTATTTTACCATCTTTACATTTATTTTCATAGTACTGTATAAAATTTTATTAGTAATATAATAAAGGCGACTATCCTAGTCGCCTTAAAATAATCTATTTTAATAATTCCTAAATCTAAAAATTAGAAACTATATTTTTCTTAATAATAACATAACTAGATTTTTGTCTTAACTATTTTGCACTCACTGCATCCTTTACAACAATATGCTCTTTCGCCAAAGACATTAATTATTGTATTTATGAACTCTTTATTATTACATTTATCTTTCCCATGAATTATTACACTTTTAGGTGCATTAGTAATTAAGCCACTTATTATAATATCCTCTATATTAGCTTCTGTATCTACCTTACACTCTGAAAGTTCTTTAATAAATTCTTCAAATATATCATTACCATATTTATCTTTAATAATATATCCTCCACCATCTTGTATATAAATATTTATTTCATCAATTCTGCTCTCTTGAATATCAACAAAGTATTTTAATAATTTCACAAATTCCTTATATTCTTTTTCTACCATGTATTCTTCTACAACTTTTTCTATTACATCTTCAATCCCTTGCCTTAGTTCTTTCATTCTAAAAGTTATAAACCCTTGAATATTAATCTCTTCATTTTCTTCTAAACATTCTTTTATTTTTTCAATTATAGAATTCACTTTATTTATACAATATATCATTCTATCATCATTTACTGTAGAATCCCCTTTTAAAACGCTCGTAATAATCTCTTCAACTTCTAATATTTCATCTTGCTTTAAAAAAAAGTAATTTTCCATTAGAAAGTCAAACATCTCTTTTTTTCTATATTGTTCAAGTATAATATTATATAATATATTACTTATATATAAATAAAGTGTATTTTTAACTTTTTCGTCATAACACTTTTCATCACATATAACCTTAACTGAATGAGTGTCACCTTCAAAACTTTCTACTATCCCTATCGTAATGTTTTTTTTCTTTAGTATGTCTCTCAATTCTTGTAGCTCTTTTACGAAATCAAAATCATCATTACGACGTAAATTCAATACTATCATAGATTTCACTCCCTTCTTAATAATAGTATGTATAAAAAAATTATCTATATACTATCAATCTTAGGTAAACAACCCTTGATTTTTTATTATTTTTCATATACGTTTATATTAAAATTATTAAAGGTGGGCTTATATGGTTGCATTTATTGATTATAGAACTACAACAACTGAAAAAAATTCGCTATCAAAACTTAATATAAACTTTATAGAAGTACCAAAAAATCCAATATTATATGATGCTATTGATGGTCACGTAGATATACAATTAAATATAATTGATAAAAAAGAAAAAAAAATAATTATACAAAAAGATATTGATGATACTTTTATTGAAAAACTTAAACTATATGATATTACCTATATAAAAAGTTTTAGTTCTCTTGCAGAAAAATATCCTGGAAATATCATGTTAAATGCCGCAATATTAGACGATGATATTATCCATAATTTTAAATATACAGATAAGAATCTTATCTCTTCCTTGGATAATAAAAAGTTCATCAACGTTAAACAAGGCTATTCTAAATGCTCAATACTACCGGTTAGAAATAAAGCTATCATAACAAATGATAAAGGAATATATGATACTTTAAAAACTGAAGGTTATGATATTTTACTACTTCCTCCTGGAGATATATTATTACCAGGACTAAATTATGGTTTTATTGGTGGAGTTGGTGGAAAAATATGCGATAACTCTTTAGCCTTTTTTGGTAATTTAAACAAATATAAATATGGAAAAGAAATAAAACATTTTTTAAACAAATATGATATTACTCCAGTTTATTTACATGAAGGCAAGTTAATTGATAGAGGCAGCTTACTATGTCTGTAAATTTACTCTTTTATATAATACGTATAAGTATCTTAAAAGTTGAATATATTTTGTTATTAAAAAACACCACTAAACTATAACAATTTAGTGGTGTAAAACATTAACTATTTAATAATTTTTGTATATCTTCTTTTGTAAATACATAGCTAGCATTACAGAAATGACATTTTAGCTCTTCATCTTTTCCTTCTTCAGCAATTTCTCTAAGCTCTTTCTCGCCTATAGATATTAATGCCTTTTCAACTTTTTCTCTTGAACAGTTACACTTAAATTCAGGTTCAACTTCTTCTAATATTTTAAGATCCATACCATCAAAAATATATTCTATTATTTCTTTGATTGTTTTACCTTCATCAAGAAGAGTCGTTATTGATGGAATTTCTTCTAACCTATATGTTATTACATCTGCTAATAAATCATCAGCACCTGGCATCATTTGTACTATAAAACCACCAGCACATTTTATTGAATAATCAGTATTAACTAAAACTCCTAACGCTACAGCAGAAGGTGTTTGTTCTGAAACTGTAAAATAATAAGCTAAATCCTCAGCTATTTCTCCTGAAAATATCGGTACTTGCCCTACATATGGATCCTTTAATCCTAAATCCTTAATCACAATTAAATTTCCATTTTTTCCTATATATCCACCAACATCTAATTTATTCTTTGAGTTTAATGGTAAATCTCCATAAGGATTTCCTATATATCCTTTAACTATACCACCTTTATACGCAGTTACAACTACTCCTTCTGCATCTCCTCCACCATTTATCTTAAGAGTAGTTACATCTTTTTCTGATTTTAACGTACTTCCTAGTAAAGCACCTGCAGTTAACAATCTTCCTAAAGCTGCTGCTGCAACTGGTGTACATTCATGTATCTCACGTGCTTTTTCAACTAAATTTGTAGTTGACCCTGCAATAATTCTAACCATTCCTTCTTTAGCTGTCGCTGTTATAATTGTATCTTTCATTTAACTTCCCTCCAAATTATCTACTCTTCTTTACAACATACACTAATCTTTCACTATCCGCTTTAACTTTACAATCAGTATATCCATCAAATTTATTTATTATCTCTAAATTTGCAAGTTTTAAATATTTTTCAATATCTTCTTCTTTGTAAGCTCTTTCTAAATGTTCTTCCTCAAATCTTTCATATAAATCTCCATTTTTAACAAAGAAGGTCAAGAACATTGAAAGCAAATTATCTTCGAAAGTATTTTCCCATGTATAGAAAACTTCTTCTTCACTATATGTATATATATTGTTTCCTAATATTTGTGATAGTTTATAATATGAATTTATATCAAATATAAATATTCCATCATCGTTTAGGTGCTCATTTATAGACTGAAAATAAGATACTATTCCTTCTTCATCAATTATGTAATTTGTAGAATCCAGAACTGATGTTATTAAATCAAATTTTTTATTTAATCTTAACTCAGTCATATCTTGACATATTACTTTACCTTTTATCTTATTAACTTTAAACTTCTCAAAAGCTTCACGTAGCATATCTTCTGATAAATCTACAGCAAAAACATCTTTAAATTTTGTAGCTAAGCGTATAGTAACATTTCCAGTTCCGCAAGCTACATCTAAATAGTTATTAAAATTAATATTTTCTTCTTTACAAATATCAATTATTCTACTAACCATTTCATCATAATTTATATCTTCATTTATAAGTTCATCGTAGATTTTGGCGAATTCACCATATGCCATAAAATCCCCCCTCACTTGTAGTGATTTATTTAGGTAAAATTTGTAGAAATATAACTAACCCAAAGCTATATTTTTCTACAAACTATAATATATGTAAAAGTACTTTTAGTCAACGATAACCGAAACTTCTATTTATCATATTTTTTATTCTTATGCTAAATAACATTTAATTTACTTTCTACCTAAGATCTCATCATTAGTAGGTATTTTTAATTCTTTCTTTCTTTTAGTCATAATACCTCCAATACGCCCTGTTTCTTCAGCTGTTAAACCTGCCCATCCATACTCATCAACTTTCTCCTTTAATCCTAATTCATCTGCTATTTCATATTTTATTTTTTCTCTTAAAAGCTCTTCAGGTGTTAATTCTTTATTACTTTTTAATTTTGATTTAATAATTTTTTTTAATGGTGTTTTACTCATATTAGTTCCCCTTTAATAAATTTGTTATATGTATTTTCTCCAACAACATTATATTTATCCCCCTATATTTTTATAACTTATTTAGTTGTCCCTCATATATTGTTACTATGGTGAATAATTAACTTAATTAGATTAAAAATTCCTAAATAAAGATTATTTAATTTAAATTTATTTTACTTATTTGTAGGAGGATAACTTATGTACAATATTGCAATAGTCGGAGCTACCGGTAATGTTGGAAGAAAATTTCTAAGTATTTTAGAAGAAAGAAATTTTCCAATTAATCAGCTTTACCTTTTCGCTTCAAAAAAGTCTAATGGAACCCATCTTAAATTTAGAGGTAATAGCTATTTAGTTCAAGAAACTAGTGAAAATAATATAAAAGATAAAAAAATTGATTATGCTCTTTTTTCTGCAGGTGGTGATGCAAGTTTATACTTTGCTCCACTTTTCACTAAATATGGTGCTATCGTCATCGATAACTCTAATGCTTGGCGAATGAATGATGATGTTCCTCTAGTAGTTCCAGAAGTAAATCCCGAAGATTTAAAAAACCATAAAGGTATAATTGCTAATCCAAATTGTTCAACAATACAAGCTATGATTCCACTAAAGGCATTAAAAGATAATTATGGACTAAAGAGAATTATATATTCAACTTATCAAGCTGTATCTGGCGAAGGAATTGGAGGAATTAATGATTTTAAAAATGGTGCTTCTGGAATAACCCCTACTAAATTTCCTTATCAAATTTTTAATAATTGTATCCCTCAAATTGACGTATTTTTAGATAATGGATATACAAAAGAAGAAATAAAAATGATAAATGAAACAAAAAAAATTCTTCATGATAATGACTTAAAAATTACAGCTACGACAGTTAGAGTTCCAGTATTAAACTGTCATAGCGAGAGCATAAATGTAGAGCTTTTAAATAGTTATAATTTAGATGATATAATAACTATTTTCAACAACACTAGTGGGTTAACTGTTTATGATGAAAAAGAATCATTAAAATATCCTATGCCTATTATTGTAGATGGAGAAGATAATGTTTTTGTTGGAAGAATCAGAAGAGATTTTAGCATTGAAAATGGTCTTAATCTTTGGGTTGTAGGCGATAACTTGAGAAAAGGTGCTGCTTTAAATGCGGTGCAAATCCTTGAAACATTAATAAAATAATTTATAGGAGGTCATATTATGTCAATTTTTAAAGGTTCTGGAGTTGCAATAGTTACTCCTTTTAATGATTGTGGAATTAATTATAATAAACTTGAAGAATTGCTTGAATGGCATATCTCTGAAGGAACTGATGCTATAATAATCTGTGGTACAACTGGTGAAGCTACAACTATGACAGAAGAAGAAAGGAAAAATACAATTAAATTCACAGTAGATGTAGTAAAAAATAGAATACCAGTTATTGCTGGTACAGGTACTAACGATACTACTAAATCCATTAACATGAGCAAATATGCAGAAAGTGTTGGTGTTGATGGCCTACTTATCATTACACCTTATTATAATAAAACTAATAATAAAGGTCTTATAAAGCATTTTGAAGCAATTAACAATTCTGTAAACACTCCAATTATTGCATATAATGTTCCTAGTAGAACGGGATTGAATATTACTCCTGAGCAACTTTTAATGTTATCTACTCTAAATAATGTAATTGCTATAAAAGAAGCTAGCGGTAATATTAGTCAAATTGCTAAAATGAAAGCACTTTGTGGTGATTCAATTGATATTTATTCTGGAAATGACGATCAGATAATTCCTATAATGTCATTAGGTGGCCTTGGTGTTATATCAGTGGCTGCTAATATAGTTCCTAAAGTAATCCATAATATTGCATCAGAATTTTTAAATGGAAATTATGATGAAGCTTTAAGACTACAACTAGATTATTTAGAGCTTTGTAATATGCTGTTTATAGAAACCAATCCCATTCCTGTTAAAACAGCTCTTAACTTATTATCAAAAAATGTTGGAAATTTAAGACTTCCACTTTATGAAATGGATGATACAAATAAAATTAAATTAGTTAAAACATTAGAAAATTATAATTTAATTTAAGGGGTGTTTTTATGATTCAAATTCTTCTAAATGGATGTTGTGGAAAAATGGGAAAAGTTATAACAGATGTTATAAGTCAATTTCCAGACTTAAATATTATAGCCGGTGTTGATAAATATCCTTGTGATACTCAATTTCCTGTTTTTACTTCCTTATCAAATATAAATACCACCTATGATGTATTATTAGATTTTTCTAGACCAACAGCTCTAGAAAGCTTAATATTATTAAGCGAAAAAACAAAAAAGCCATTAATATTATGTACTACTGGATATAGCTCTAGTGACTTAGATTTGATAAAAGAAAAAGCTGATATTATTCCTATTTTTAAATCAGCTAATATGTCTTACGGTATTAATCTAATAAATATAATTTTAAAGAAAATTACTCCCCTCTTATACGATAATTATGATATTGAAATAATAGAAAAGCATCACAATCAAAAAGTAGACTCTCCTAGTGGAACAGCTTTATTACTAGCTAATACAATATCTAACTCTATAGACACTAAAACTAATTTTGTTTATGGACGCTACGGTAAAAATAAACGTAAAAAAGAAGAAATAGCTCTACATGCAATAAGAGGTGGTTCAATAGTGGGTGATCACGAAATAATCTTTGCTGGAACCGGCGAAGTAATTGAATTAACCCATAAAGCTATTTCAAGGGAAGTATTTGCTATTGGAGCTTTAAAAGCTTGTGAGTATATGAGTAAAATTACATCTCCTGGATTATATGATATGGAAAGTATGCTTAATTTTTAATTAAAGGCCTAAACTAATGTTTATCATCTTTATTAATAATATTTATAGCATATAGACATACTATAATTGTAAAACAATTTATAGGAGGTTTAATATGCCAAAAGATAGTCAACCCGATAATAAATACGCTAGAATGGAAAAATGTAATTATCAAACTCCAATAACCGAAGAAGGTCATAATCATAACCCTAATAGAAAGCATAAATCAGTAAAGAGAGAAGGTGTATCTAGCGAGCACTATAATCCTGCAGGAAATTAAAAAGAAGAGTTTTAAAACTCTTCTTTTTAATTTAAAATTCTATTCCTTTACGAACTGGAACACCCTTATTAAAGTAATGTTTTATATCTTTCATTTCTGTTATCAAATCACTTTTATCTGCTATAGATTTAGGTACATTTCTACCTGTTAAAACAATTTCCATATTCTCTGGCTTGTTTTCAATTAATTTTACCACATCATCCTCTTTAATATATCCTCCGTTAACAGATGCCATAACTTCATCTAAAATTAACATATCACACAGATCTTCTTTTACTACCTTCTTTGCAAAATCGAATCCTTCTGTTATTTCTTTCTTTAACTCTTCTTTTTGCTCATCAGTAAGATTCCAAGTAAAATCTTTTTCTTTTTCAAATCTATAAACTTTAAAATTTTCTCCTAAATTATTTAAGACATTTAGTTCTCCAGTAATACCACTTTTTAAAAACTGTATCATAATAACTTTTAATCCGTTACCATATGCTCTTATTCCTAAGCCTATAGATGCTGTAGTTTTACCTTTCCCATTTCCTGTGTATACCTGAACTAATCCTTTTTCTAGCTTCATAATAATCACTCCTCTTAAAAATTTTATTACAAACTTATACTTTAGTAAATAATTTTCATTTAATCATATTCTTATTATTTCTTTATTATAATTATAATAATTACGATTAATTTATTTAATCTAAATCTTGAAAGGAAGGATATTATGAGTTATAACTTTAATGATCATGATGAGATTGTCAAATATATAAAAAACATAAAAAAATCTACACCAATAAAAGCTTATATAAATGGTTCTCTAAATGATATTAACGATAAAAATATAGAGTGGTATGGCTCTAATAACTTTTATATATTATTCGGTGAATTTGAATACATATCAAAGTTTATAATTGATAACAAAGAGAATATTAACTATTATCGTCTAGAAGCTGATAGAAAAAATTCTGCTATTCCACTATTAGATATCATTTCAATAAATGCCAGAATTGAACCTGGAGCTATAATTAGGGAGGGTGTTAAGATAGGTAAAAGCTCGATTATAATGATGGGAGCAATAATTAATATCGGAGCAGAAATAGGTGATTATACCATGGTTGATATGAATGCAGTTATTGGCGCTAGGGGGAAAATTGGTAAGAGAGTTCATATAGGAGCTGGTGCTATAATCGCCGGAGTATTAGAACCTCCAAGCCAAGAACCTTGCATTATAGATGATGATGTTCTTATAGGTGCAAATGCAGTTATACTAGAAGGTATCAAAATAGGTCAAGGTTCTGTTGTAGCCGCAGGTTCTGTTGTTACAAAAAATGTTCCATCTGGAGTTGTTGTTGCAGGGACACCCGCTAAAATAATAAAAAATGTAGATGCTAAAACTAAAAGCAAAACTAAATTTATAGATGATTTACGTTAATATTTTATAATATAAAAAAGGAGCTTATTAGCTCCTTTTTTATATAAATGAATTATACAGCACCTTCTTCAGATGGAGAAGTATTGTTATTATTATTTTCTGTTTCTTCTGTAACTCTTTCCATCTTAGATATAGACACTTCATATGCAATCTTCTTGATTACTTCATTATCATTTACCTTTTTTTGATATTCTCTACTTTGAAGTCTACCCCATACCCTTATATTATCTCCAACTTCAAGTGTTTGACAAAATCTTGAGTTTCTTCCCCAAGCTATAGTTGGAATATAATCTGATTTATTATATGCTCTATTTACAGCCAATAAAACATCTGCGATTTCTCTTCCAAACGGAGTTTTTCTGTAAACAGGTTCTTTACATATATATCCATCTAAGAATATTTCATTTGGATTTTTACTTCTTTCTATACATGGCTCTATGTTTCTAGCAAACACAGTTAATATCAGTTTATTAGAACCATCAACAAACTTATTATAAGATCTTAATTGTCCTAAAACTATTATTTCATTTCCTACAGATATATTCATATTACTTATAAGCCTTTCGGATATTGTAATATTTAATAAGTCTACAGAATCACTTAACCTTGGCACCTCCATGTAAAAAGTATAGAATCCCTCTCCATACATTTCATGACTGAATTCTAATTCACTTACAATTTTTCCTTCAAGATAAATCTTGTTATTTAACATCAAATTATCCATCGTTACCCCTCTCTCCCTTAGTAATTAGTTTGATTTTTTATTGCTTTTACCCCACAAGGATTTATTTCCATTATAATACAATATTATCTTAAATTTCAATATATTTCTAATATTTATTTTTTATGTTGCTCTCCATTTTCATCTATATAGTACTCATCATAATCTGTAAGCTCTCCAACTGTAACAAATTCATATCCTTCTTCTTGGAGTTTAGGAATTATTCTATCTAAATTACTTGGAGTATACTTTGCATTATTATGAAATAGCATTATTGATCCAGCGCTTACATTTTTCATAACTCTTTCATATTCAATATCTTTACCTGATTGCTTCCAGTCAACCGAATCACAATTCCACTGTATACATTTATATCCATTTTCTGAAACAAATTGTAATGCTTTATCATTATAATCTCCACTTGGAAATCTAAATAGCGTAGGCTTGACCCCGATAGTTTCGTATATAATATTATCTGTCTTTGTTAATTCCTCTAACATTCTAGTCTCATCAATTTTTGTAAAACTTGGATGAACATAACTATGATTTCCTATTTCATGTCCCATCTCATTAATCTTTATTAGCTTTTCTTTATTCCCTTCTGGATAAATAATCCACTTGCCCATTACAAAAAATGTCGCTTTTACATTATATTTATTTAGTACATCTAATATGTCATACAGATATTCATTTTCAGCCCAATTAACATCAAAGGTTAATGCCACTTGCTTTTTATCTGTATTAACTTTAAAAATAGGCTTCTTATCAAGATTACCATTAACTAACATAGATTTTGCTCCTATAATAGATGTAACCATAGTTCCAATAATCAAAAATATAGCTATTATAATCTTTCTTTTTCTAAACATATCACTCCTCCTTTGTCCATAATAATTTATATTCTTTATTTATAATATTAATGCCTATATTATTCCACAATTCTAAATTTATGTTATAATAAAATAGACCCTTATATAATGGAGGTTTAGTATGTACGAAAATTCAGCAGAATTAGCAGAAAATAAATTATTAGTTTTATATGTTATAAAATCATTAAAGCATCCAATATCAAATACTCAGTTAACTGAAATAATTTTAGAAAATAATTTTATTAATTATTTTACTTTACAGCAATATATAACTGAGCTATTATCTTCTGAGTTTCTAAAATATATAGAAAAAAATGATAAAAAGCTTTTAACGATTACTACTAAAGGTGAAAAGGTGCTTTCGTTCTTCACGCAACGAATTTCACCAATAAAAAGAGATATAATTGATAATTATATCTCCTCAGTAATTGATAATATAAAAAAGGAATTAACTATTTATAGCGATTATACTATAGAAAATAGCGATTCTTTTATTGTTAATCTTAAAGCTCTCGAAGATGAGATGCTATTAATCGACTTGAAGGTGTCTGTTCCAACAAAATCTCAAGCTAAAGCATTATGCAGCAAATGGAAAGATAATCCTTCAGATATTTATACTAGAATTATGCAAAGTTTATTTTCTGATGAAGATTAAAACAAAGTCATGGCATTGGGTTCAGACTCGATTGCTATGACTTTATTTATTTTGTTATTTTCTATAACATATATCTTTCCTTTTAAGTAATCTGAAACAAATATTTTATTTTCATGAGTAATCATTCCTTTAGGCATTCCTCCAACATATATACTTTCTTGAAGAATCATGTTGCCCTTATTTATTACGCTTATTGTTCCATCAGTAAAATTTGATACATATATGTTTTCCTCCCCCTCTATAACATCCATAGGGGAACTACCTACAGTAATTCTCTTTATACTTTTTAATGTTTTAGCTGAAATCACATCTAAAAAACCACTTTTATCATGACCTAAGTAACTTTCACATACATACAAAAATTCTTTATCTTTAGATAACAATACCTTTGTAGGATACTCATTAGCATCTATCTTTTTTATAACATTATTATTATCCATATTAATAACTGTAATATCATTACTTTCAAAATTTGCTATGAATGCTATTCCTTTTTCAATATCAGCTTCTACGCTATAAGGCCAGCTTCCTGTAGCAATTTCATATAATGCTTTATCCTCTAGAATATCATATACTACTACTGAATTTGATTCCCCACAAATAGTATAAACTTTCTTTTTATATACTATTAAATCATTAGGCGATGGTCCTATTTTTGCATTTTTTATCTCTTTAAGATATTTTTTATCAAAAAATGATATTGAGTCACTGTAACTATTAGTAGTTATAAACCCATCATCATAGACCTCGATTCCATTAGGTCCTATAGGTTTCTCACCTAAATTAAATGTTATCTTTTCTAAATGCAAATCATTTAAAATAATTCTTGAAAGGGAATCTGCTCCTGTGTTACAAACTAATATAGAGTTCACCCTTATTTCACCTCCTTTAGGTTGAAACCTCTTGTACTTTTAATATATGCATCTTTATAAAACTTGGCACATTTTTTCAATATTACATAATTTTATTTTGATTCTTTCTTTTTATTGTATAAGGATTTATAATATTATTGTTATTACTTATTATGGGGAGGCATTTAAATGTATATTTACAAGACTTCTGGTGTTTGTTCAACAGAAATACATATTGATGTAAAAGATGATAAAATTGAAAATGTTAATTTCGTAAGAGGTTGTGCTGGAAATTTACTTGGTATTTCTTCACTAGTTAAAGGTATGAATATTAACGATGCAATTGATAAATTACAAGGAATTCAATGTGGTTCTAAAGGAACTTCTTGCCCTGATCAATTAGCTAAAGCTTTATTATCAATGAAAAATGCTTAATATACAAAAAGAGTTGCTTTAAAACCAACGGGTTCCTTTTCTAGGTACAAAAGTTACTAATTAACCTAAAATCTCAACTAAAATCACATTCAGAATCACACTAAGATTCACATGTGATTTTTCTTTTATAAATGGCTTAAATACTTGAATATTAATGGATACACAAATAAATATTTCTATATAATCACAACATAAATCACATATAAAATCGCAGGTCTTTTAAAAAAATAATAAATATATTATCTTTGAGAATATATATGTGAATTGATATGTGATTTGTCATACAATATTGCTAGTGGAAATAGGTCTTATGGAATATTTTTGTAAATCATGTTAGTATAATATTAAATAAATAATGAACAATTGTTTTGTGAGCGAAATAGGAATTTAGTGATGAGATTTTTTATTATATATTAGGCAATATATAATAAATTAAACTATTGGAGGGAAGTAGATGAATATTGATGATTCAATGATTAAAAGTTATTTAGTAGGAAAAGATGATTATAAAAGTCATTGGCTGTTTAATAGTATATTAGACAAAGGAGAATATACTTTTGATAGACCTAAAAATGAGTATAAAGAAAAGATTAAAGAAATATATGAAAAAACATATGAAAGTTTAATAAGTTTTACTCCATATAATGTAGAATTATTTTCAACATTGTTTCCAGAGTGGAAAAGTTTAATTAATGATGTAAATATAATACTGGCTGTTGGATGTCCATCACCTTACGATGCAATGGTTCGTGAGCATAATGGGAGAGAATATGTTATTTTTGATTTGATAAGGTTTATGAGTTATGAAAAAGAGGGAGATGATATTGTATCATTAATTATAGGAATGATTACACATGAAATATCACATACTTGTATACATGCTGACTATCCTGTTATTGATAAGATATATGAAGATAAACTTACTTACATTATATTTGATGAAGGGTTTGCACACTTATTATCCTTCAATGATAAAATAAGTTCATATAATTTTAGTTCTATGATACAAACATACTATCAGAATTCGGTGAGAAAATTACAAAGGGCATTATCCGAAACAAATATACTTAAACAAAAAGAGTATTTAGAAGAGTCTAATTGCGGTGCATATTGGGACAAGTTTGCAGCAATTAGTGGAAAACTTTATTTAGCCTCAAATATAGGTAATTTATATGATATATATAAAGATGGACCATCTGCTATGTTATTAGGTATACAGAGAAATTTTGAGAGTTAACTTTCAAGTTGTCGAGTATATTTAAAGGAACAATTTTAAATTATGGCGAGCTGCTGTATTACTTTTTACTTAGAGGAGGGGACTTATGATTGGTGTATTAGCAACTTTTTTACCGATTACAATAGTAATCTTAATTGGGTTAGGAATATTTGCACTTATAAAATTTATTAATAATATTAATAAGAAATAACGACTAATATTAATACATTGTGAATTAAATAAAAGTGGAGATAAGACTAATTTAAACATAGTGTTATCTCCATTTTTTATTATTTTAATTCTGTGATTATAGTTGTGATTTGTGGTGTGATTTTGCATGTGATTTCATTACTTTGCACCTCAAATCGGAACCCGTTGCTTTAAAACAACTCTTTTTTCTTTATTACTTAATACTTTTAAGCTCTTTTATAATATCATTTTTAATTTCTTCTAATGGAAAATTCTTTCCTGGACAAAGAGTATTTCCTAACTCTTTATGAGGAAGAATATCCTTTATATTATATTTTAAACATATATATATTGAAAGCTTCTTTAACGCTTCTATTTGTTCGTCTGTTAAATACTCTTCTTCGAAGTTTCCCTCTAAGCAAACACCTATAGATTTCTTATTATATCCTTTCACATGAGATCCTTCAGCCTCATCCTCTCTTCCCTTGTAAATAGTTCCATCTTTCCTTATATAATAATGATATCCAATTCCCTTCCAACCTTTATTTTTATGTAATTTATCTATATCTTCTGGAGATATGTTCTTTATTGCTGTATGATGATAAACCAATATTGTAGGTTCATTATCAATATCTAATTCTTCCGCCCATTCATATCTTAAATACTGTATATCTAAATCCTTATACATACTCTCAATTTCTTCTGTTTTAATATTAACATTGTATATATCTTTATAGCTCCATCCAACAGCTTTTAAAATTTTAGGTTTAAATAAAAATATTATACAAGCAATCACTATTATATATGTTATATATTTTAATCCATTTTTCATAAAAACACCTCTTCATATTATATCTATTATAATTTTCACATGAAGAGAACCGTTATATTTTAACCTATAAAATAATCTTTTCTAGTACAATCACCTAAATTAATTACTTTTATTTTATAATTTGTAAATAAAAAAAGAGGCTGTCTCTGAAATGATTTTTAAAATCATTTCAGTAGACGGTCTTTTTATTTTTTATTCATATATTTATATGAAATTATTTCTAAATGAACAAGTTTTTTGACACGACAAATAGGAGGTTATAAACCTCCTATTCTCTGTAAAAATATACCTTTACACTATTTTCTTTTCATTCAATAATATACCATTTCT